>JAYVXN010000311.1:0-15042 GCA_043785085.1 Bdellovibrionales bacterium
CCTGCCATCAAAGCCACTCCGAGCAAATTGCCCTGCCAAAAATTCGTGCGGCTCATTTCTTGACCTCATCTTCACGATCCAGAATTAAATTCGAGATTGAATCCGTGTCATAATGAAAGCGATGTCCACCCGGCATGCGGACCACGCGCACGCCGCTGCCATTCAATTCAGGGCAAAGGGCGACTGCGTCTTCTTCACCATACACACACTGCACTCGCAGTCCTTTGAGTCGTGCCAATTCAGGGGCAATTGGTTGACCGGAATCAGGATTGGTAATCAGATTGGCGAAATGAAATTCGAATTCGACCTTTCGACCCAATGCTAAGAGCGAGACACTTTTTATGTTTTTCTTGAGATTTTCAGGAAGACGTGAAATGGCAAACGGTAAAATATCGGCACCTGAAGAAAACCCGATGAGGTGAACTTTTTTAAGCTTCCAGAGCTGCTGGTACTTGCTCATCAGCTTGGCCAGATCGGCAGCGCACTTCTCTGGTGATTTTTTCTCCCAAAGATAATAAACCGTGCTGATTCCAACGACGGGTGTGCCGTGCGTTGCTAATGAGTTTGCAAATTCTTTGGCGAAATCGCGCCAACCGCCGTCTCCAGTATAAAAAATGGCAAAGGTGTCGGTTTTATTTTTTTCCGCTGGAAACTCAAGCAGTGGAAGAGCATCATCATCGCTACTAGAGGCCACGAGATTGGTTCCGTTTTCCGAGCTTTCGAGTTGCGCCATCGCTTGCGGAAACCAGGTTTCGGACTCCCCGGAGCGAGCTTCCTGTAAGTCGAGGGAACGTCCAAAGTTTTTTTCAACTTTGGCCTTCGCCGCGCAGCTCTGCGCGTCGATCGAGCTTTTAATGACCAGCCATTCAGGTAGATTTTCGAGCGCGGCTGGCTGCCGCGGCAGAAAGACTCCCCCTGGAATCTTGCCTGAATTCTGATCCGTCTGTTTGCGTGCTTCATTCTGCGTTCCACAGGTCGGCAGGGCCGGGCGTTCGTTTGCGCAATAGTTCAAACTCATACCACCAAGAAAATTCTTTCGTGGCATCTGTCGCAATGCCTCACGCAGATAAGGCGCTGCCGCTCCGTAACTCAACAAAACTGGTCTCTGATAGTGCGCAAGTTTAATTTGGCTCTGCACCGATTTCGCCAGCTGATCCAAATCATTGCCGATCGTAAGGCAACGCTTGCGCTCGGCTTCTTTTTGGTAATCCTGAAGATGAATAACAATGACCAAATTATCTTTTTGCGCAATGTCGTAAGCCACCTTCTGCGCAGATCGCTGAAAGGTCGCTTCATTGAGAAGCAAAAGGATCACACGCTGCGGAGTTTGATCCTGATAGTAAATCTGTAATTCACCAAAAAGGCTCGAATTTTGAGTTTTTTCAACAACACGAATTTCCGCAGATTTGGCGATGTGAGAAAACAAAATGAGGGTTAAAATTATGAAGCTTTTGATCATCCAGTGGCCTTTTCAATTCGGACCGTTTTGCCTGTCCGCGAACCGCCATTGATCAACACGGCGAGATCGGCCAACACCAGTGGCAGAGACAAATTACTGGGATAGGCCAGATAGCGGGATTCCCAAGTCGGCAAAAACTTTTCTTTAAAAGCCCGCACTCCTTTAAAATTATAGATCGGCTCGGCCGTATTATAAATCATGTGCCCGAAGGTGTTCCAAGCGGTGTCGATACTTCCTGAGTCTAGACCCGAAAGTGGCGCCATCCCTAAATTAAACCAGCAATAGCCATTGTCTTTGCCCCACAACATCAGGCGCAGGAATAGGTAATCCATCGTGCCTGAAGGCGATTGATCAATGTGTCGCATCAGATCGACCGAAAGCTCTTCTTTCTGGGCCGCTTCCCAAATATTGGCAAAGGCAATGATCTCGCCGTCTTTTTTCAAGACGGCGCATGAAAAGTTTTGCAGGTATTCGTCATCAAAAAAGCCGACAGAAAACCCCATCTCTTTCAATCTTTTGTTCTTCAGCCACTGTGTGGAAATTTCTTTCAGCCGCGGCAAGATCAAATGAATCTCGCTTTTGTCGATGATCGCAAATTGCACGGATTCTTTTTCAATCCGGTTGATGGTGTTGCGAAGCCCTTTGCGCTCACGACCTTCTAGGGTGAACTCCGCGAGGTTCACCCGGGCTTCTTCACCTAGTTTGATCAATTGAAAACCAAGATCCACATAGTTGGTTAAATTTCGCGGCTGCACCTGATAAAAGACCGGCCAACCCCCATAGCGATCGGCCAGAGTTTTAAATTCGCGCAAGGTGGTATTAAACGAGGTTTCACCTGTGACTGGATCTCCGAGAGAAATCCAGCTTTTTCCGCGAACCGCGTACATCACAAAACCATCTCGGGCCTGACTTAACATCGTTGATTTATCACCGAGCAGCGCTAAGCTCGCCATCGTCCCGCGCGCGCTCTGCACGAGAGGAAGAACTTCAGCGACATTACCCTGAACGCCACGTTTATGACCCGGAAGCCTTGGTGTCAAAAGCCGCCAAAAACAGATTCCTGTGAGAGCGGCGACGACTCCTAACGAAGCTCGTAAAAACCTCGGACCGTCACCACGGACGAAAAAGCTCCACCACGATTCACTGCCCTCTTTGATTCCAGGAAAATTCACAAATGCCATAAACAAAGTACCGCTAACAATACCGATAATTGATAAAATCCATCTCTGCGACATCGGCTCAGAAAAAAGCGGCGCACTTCGATAAAACTCATCTCGGCTCACCAAGAGCAAACCCACAAAGCTTACGAGAATCAATGATTCTTCAAAATCAAAACCCTTTAAAAGCGAAAATGCCGCGCCCATCATCATCATGACCAGCGTCAAGGTCCACGCGGCCGAACTGCGCGCACGCAAGCCGTTGGCGAGCACCAACAGTCCAGTGCCGACCACACTGGCCATCAGGTGCGAAAAATTAATCGTGGCCAGCGGTAGCACTTTTTTAAGCATACGGAGGCGTTCGACCTCCGTTGGCGTGGAGCCTGACCAGAGCAAGATGCCACCGGCAACAAGCACGATGACCGAGATCACATTCGGCACACCGAGCTTCATCCCTCGTAAGACCCGCTTTACCATGACCGCAAGGATGTGCGTACTTTGTGAAATCTCATAAACCAGCATCAGCAAAAGTGCCGAGATAAACGGAAAGCCGTAATAGATCGCCCGATAGAGAATCAACGCAGCGGCAAGTCCCGGAGAAACTTTGTGAGTTGGCTCCAGAAAATAAATAGCTAAAACTTCCAAGACGCCAAGCCCACCCGGTACATGCGAAATCATCGAAACAATTTGGACTAAGAGAAAAACCGAAAGAAATGGCGCAAATCCAGTTCGTAATCCAACTGGCAACAAAACATATAAAACAAAAGCGGCGGCCGACCAGTCCAAGGCACCGAGAGTGATTTGCGCGAAAGCGAGACGCAAATTCGGAACGCGGAATTCGGAATTCATAAATTTTGACAGCAGTTTTCGAGTGCGCGCCAGGTAAAGGTAGCCCGCGACGATAAGTAAAAACACCGCACCCAATAATTTAGTCCAGGCCGGATTGAGGGCAAACTCTTGTGGTACCGGCACTGAATTTAAGATCACACTCGCACCAGCGAGCGCCAAGAAACTAATCCACACTCCAGATGATGAGAAAGCAATGACTTTTAGAATTTTTGAACCAGGCACATTCCAGCGGCTATAAAGGCGAATTCGGATACTCGTGCTAGCGAGGGCCGCAAAACTGATGGTATTGCTGACGCCAAAAGCAACAAACGACACAAAGGCAAATCGTTTGGGCGAGAGGCGCTCTTCGGCATAAAGAATGCCAAAGCCTTCATTCAGGGCCAATAAGCCAAATGAAATAAAAGTTCCCAGAATGGCGTACAAAATCGCCGCTGGCGCTACCGCCACCAAAGCGGCATGCACATCTTGGGTTGAGACCCAGCCTGAGGCATGATAAATCAACGTCACTGTAACGCCAACGATGACAAATGAAAAGAGCAAGTTGAGCTCCTGCCATCGATAGCGGATAAACGTAATTAGATATTGTTTTGCATTTACAAAATCCATCCCCGACCCCTACTCAATCTTGTCGGCTCATTTCGAGAAAATGCTGACTCGACTTTGGCAGGGATTTCAAATTTTATAGGGAACTCAAAAGCGCGAGATCTCGATCTGGCGCGAGTTTGCGCCGGTGATCTTCATCTGCAGTTTGATTTTCGGCCAGGTCAGTGGCAGTTGGTCTTCATCAAGACGATCTGCCCATTCGATGAACACTAGACCTTGGGCTTCTGCAAACAAATCCCAAAAGCCCGTCGACTCGAGATCATCGGCGCTCTGCAGGCGATAGAGATCAATATGTTCAACTGAACCTCGTGCTGTCGAGTAGCTGTGATGAATGGCAAACGACGGCGATGAAACTTCAGAGCTGCCAAGCGCCACGAGCAAAAAGCGCACGAATTGCGTTTTGCCCGAGCCCACCGGACCGCTCAACAAAACAATTTGCCGAGGTTTCAATTCAGGAATTAAACTGAGAGCAAGCAAATTTAGATCAGCTAATGTTTTTAACTCGATGATCTGGCTCAAAAAATCGCTCCACCGGCAAGGCGCGACATCAACACCGGTAAATGATCCCGCAGATCCGAGGGTAAAAGAGCGCGCTTGTCATTGCCCACGCGAATCCATTCATCGGCCATGCGCCCATGAATATAAGCTGCGGTCGCGGTCGCTTGCACGGTCGGCACATGCTGAGCGAGCAAACCTGAAATCATCCCCGTGAGCACATCGCCACTGCCCGCTTTCGCCAGGGCTGAATTGCCGGCCATGATGACCATGCAGCGGTCTTCATAAGCCAGCACGCTGCGATATCCTTTGAGAAGCACATGACAACCAGTTTTTTTCGCAGCTTCCAGGGCATAGTGATAGCGATTGCTATCGATCTTTTTGGCATCGACTTTAATAATGCGTGCGAGCTCTCCTGAGTGCGGAGTTAAGACCCAAGATTTCGGTAAAGGAAAAAGATCGAATTCTGCACAGGTGGTCAGAGCATCGGCATCAATCACCACAGACTCATGCCCGCCTTTTTTCAAATGTTCAATCAACTCGGCCGTTTTTGGACCAGAGCCTAATCCAGGACCAACAGCAATTGCCGTCCACTTCGAATTTTTCCAAATTTTCGGATCATCCGCGCGCACCGTTAATGCCTCAGGAACCGCCTTGAGCACATCACCAGATTCATCAAAGCTTGCCAAAGTCACGTAGCCCGTGCCCATCCGGTAGGCTGAGCTGGTGGCTAAAATCGCCGCGCCCCACAGGCCTTTGCTGCCGGCAAAAACCAAGAGGCGGCCATGATCAGACTTATTGGTCGTATCTTTGCGATTGGGTAAATAGCGGCGCGCCAACTTTTCATTAAAGCCAAAATGGGTCGTTGCCACTTTTCGCAAGACCTCAAACGGAAAGCCAATTGGCAAAATACGCAGTCGCCCCACGCGCGATGGTCCTTCCGCCACAAAAAATCCTGGCTTGGCTAAACCGAAAGTCACAGTGAGAGTGGCGCGCACAGAAATTCCTAAAACTTGGCCGCTATCACCATCCAAACCCGACGGAATATCAAGGCTGACCACGGGGCATTTCGCGGCATTCATCACTTCCACGACATTGGCATACTGCTCGGTGATCGGATCACGCAAACCGATGCCAAAGAGGGCATCGACAAGCAAGCGACACGAGCGAATTTTCTCGAGGGAGTCGGGTTTTGCAAAGACATCAATAAGACGAATGCCCGCACAAGAAGCACGCTCCAGTTGCAAATTAAAAAGTGGCGTGCGTTTTTTCTCAGGAGCAGCCAAAAAAACCGCGACGTCTCGGTAGCCAGCTGAGTGCAAATGCCGGGCGACGACTAAGCCATCTCCGCCGTTATTTCCAGGTCCACATACGATGCCGATGAGGCCACGCTTGAGTTCGGGAAAAAATGCTTGTTCAATTTCGCGAGCACTGCCACTGCCGGCCGCTTCCATGAGAATGTCCGCAGTGAGCGCAAATTCTTCTTGCGAGAGAGAATCGATTTTGCGGCTTTGCTCAACGGTGGCTAAGCGCATGAATCCTCCTGTTTCGTTATGCCATTGTATTTACGACAGTTCGCGCTCCAAGAGTCCGGCAATTTCTTCGGCAAACTTGCTGATTTGCAACCGATCCGGACCTTCGACTAAGACCCGCACGACGGGCTCAGTTCCAGAAAAGCGCACAAATACTCGGCCGACACCATCGAGGCGACGCGTGACTTCTTCTAACAAAGCTTTGTATCCCGGAATCTGCTCGAGTTCTTCACGACGGCGAACGCGAGTGTTGATCAGCACTTGGGGTAGATCTTCCATTTTTTCATTGAGCTGGCTTAAAGTAGCTCCGGTACTCTTCAGCACCGCCAAAACATTCAGGGCCGCAATGCAGCCATCGCCCGTGGTCGAATGATCTAAGAAAATAATATGACCAGACTGCTCACCACCGAGAATGTAGCCGTTCTTACGCATTTCTTCGACAACATGCTTATCACCGACCTCCGTACGCACGACATTCACGCCGTGAGCTTTCATGACCTTATCGAGACCATAGTTACTCATTTGGGTCGCAACAATGGTTTTTTTGGGAAGCGCATTGCGAGACACCATATGCATCGCGCAGATGGCAAGAATATGATCGCCGTTAACGACATGGCCTTTTTCATCGACCATCACCACTCGGTCCGCATCCCCATCCAGGCTAATACCGACGTCGGCGCGAAATTGAATCACATTTTCGGCGACTTTTTCAGGATAAAGCGCACCGGATTTATCATTGATATTGATACCATTGGGATTATTCCCAAGTAAAATCACTTCAGCACCGAGCTCACCAAAAATAGCCGGAGCGACTTTGTAAGCCGCTCCATTGGCGCAATCGAGCACGATGCGCAAACCATCCAGAGTGTATTCAAGCGGAAAGGAGTTTTTTGCATAAACTACGTAACGGCCATCAGAGTCATCAATGCGTTTACTGCGCCCGACTTCATGCGAGGGTGGCAGCATTTCATTTAAGTCCGTATCAAAAACCAGGCGCTCAATTTCACTCTCAACTGAGTCAGCAATCTTATAGCCATCGGGCCCGAAAATCTTAATACCGTTATCCATATAAGCGTTGTGACTGGCCGAAATCACAATCCCGGCGTCGGCACGCATGTTTCTCGTTAAAAAACCAATACCCGGAGTCGGCAATGGACCCACTAATTGCACATGCACACCCATCGAGTTCAAACCGCTGGTGAGTGCTTGCTCCACCATGTAACCCGATAGCCGTGTGTCTTTACCGATCACCACTTTCGGCGTTTTATTGCGCGAGGGTGCTTTACGCAGAATCCAACCCATCGCCTGACCCACTTTGAGGACGATATCTGGCGTAATAGGAAACTGGTTCGCTGTGCCGCGAATACCGTCGGTGCCAAAGAGTTTTTTCTTACTTTTAAGTGAGGTGAGCGATTTTGTTGCCATTTTAATTCTGCCTAAATGGAGGTGTTAAGGACTTTCTTTATCCGCGTTGGCTAAATTCACCAGGATTTCTTCGGGCGTGATCGCCAGCACCTTCACGCCAAACGGGACTTCCACGTTGCGAGGTGTGATCATGGCTTTGTTCGGGCCGAGAGTGCTTTTGCCAAGATCGATGGTAATCGTTCCAGGGTTTTGCGCAAATTTCTTCAGGGCCATGCGCGGCCCGGAAACTTTGACCAAAACTTTTTTCTCGACGTTACCGACAATGAGCATGTGGCGTGGCAGCAGAAACTCCAGATCAACTTCTTTCGTTTGCACGAAGTCCCGCCGTCCGAGAATCGTGACCCAGAGAATCAGCGTGACAAAAAGTGCCACCAGCTTATAGCTGCCATTTTCGTAAAAAAAATTGCGAATGGCCGATGTGCGCTTCATGGCTACTTATCCCGGTAACGGTCGATATTTAAGACCGTAAGATTCATAAAGATTTTTTCTTAACGTCGCGTGGTCAACATCCGGGGTCATCTGCCCGCCTTCGACAATGCCAACCGCATTGTTTTCTTCACTCACGACAATCACCACGGCATCCGTTTCTTCTGTTAATCCAATGGCTGCACGGTGCCGCGTGCCGAGATTTTTATCCAGTGCTGGATTTTTACTTAAAGGCAGAAAACATCCCGCTGCGTAAAGCCGCCCACCCCGCACCACCACGGCGCCATCATGCAAGGGGCTTGAGGGCTGAAAAATCGAATTGAGAATTTCAGCGCTCACGGCGCTGTCTAATTCCGTGCCCATCTCAATGAAGTACTCGAGATTGATTTCTTTCTCAACGACGACCAACGCGCCAAAACCTCGTTGTGCAAGTTGAATTGCGCCTTTGGAAATTTCCTCCACAATATGCGTCTCTTGGACATGCGATGCCCCTGTAAAAAACGGATTACTGCCGATATGCGCTAGCGCCCGACGAATTTCACCTTGGAAGAGAATCACCACAATCAGAAATAAATTATTGAAAAATTTCTCTAAGATCCAATTAAAGGTAAAGAGCTCAAACCAAATACTCATCAAATAAGCAATGGCGAGGATCCCAAGTCCTGAAAGCATCTGCACGGTACCAGTATGCCGAATTAATATCAGCACACGATACACCACGACCCAGACCAGGAACATATCAATGAAGTCCCTGAACCTGAGTTGTGTCAGGATAAAATTAAAGTTCTCAATAATGTTTTGTACTATCACGCTGTCACTGGGCCCGTATTACCAATCGGATCAGACCCACCGAGCTTTTTCTCTTCTTCTGCGCGGAGAGTTTTATGACCCTGTACTTGTTCTTTCTGCAATTCTTTTTCACGTGCGGAGCGAATATGGCGCAGTTCTTCAACTGTGCCGCCACTCACCAGCATATCGACTTCTTGTCCGTCGATAGTTTCATTTTCAAGCAGAGCTTCGGCAAGGCGATTGAGGGCATCTAGATTCTCGCCAAGAATTCGCAATGCGGTCTCGTGTCCATCAGTAACGAGACGATAAACCTCTTGATCAATTTCTTCGGCTTTCGCATCAGAATATTCGCGGTGCGGCGTGCTCTGCATTCCTAAAAACACCGGACCTTCACTTTTTTGGTAGGCCAGCGGTCCCAGTTTTTGACTCATGCCCCACTCACAAACCATGCGGCGGGCAATGTCGGTGGCGCGTTCAATATCATTACCTGCACCAGTCGTATAGTCTTTGAAGATTAATTCCTCGGCGGCGCGGCCACCGAAGAGAAAGGCGATCATATTGACGGCTTTGTTTTTAGAGAGATTTAAGCTCTCTTTTTCCGGCAAAACTTGTGTCAGACCTAAGGCCATCCCGCGAGGAATGATGGTCACTTTGTGGACAGGATCTGTGCCCGGCAGCATTTTTCCCACCAGAGTGTGCCCCGCCTCATGAAAAGCTGTGATGCGTTTATCTTCATCAGAAATCACCATCGAGCGGCGCTCGGCCCCCATCATGACTTTATCTTTGGCGTTTTCAAAATCACTTTGCACAATTTTTGATTTATCGCCGCGGGCTGCGAGTAGTGCCGCCTCGTTGACTAAGGATTCCAAATCGGCTCCTGAAAAGCCCGGTGTGCCACGCGCAATTTTGTCCAAATCGACGTTCGCACCAAGAGGAGTTCGGCGCACATGCACATCAAGAATTTTTCGTCGGCCTAAAATATCCGGCTTATTCACCATCACGCGGCGATCAAAGCGGCCTGGTCGGAGCAAAGCAGGATCAAGAACATCGGGACGGTTGGTGGCGGCAATTAAAATAACGCCTTCATTAGATTCAAAACCATCCATCTCCACGAGCAGCTGGTTCAGAGTTTGCTCACGCTCATCATGACCGCCACCCATGCCAGCGCCACGATGGCGACCGACAGCATCAATTTCGTCAATGAAGACCAAACAAGGAGCATTACGTTTACCCTGCTCAAATAAGTCGCGCACTCGAGACGCACCCACACCGACAAACATCTCAACGAAGTCAGAGCCAGATATTGTAAAAAATGGGACTCCGGCCTCTCCGGCGACAGCTCGAGCAAGCAAAGTCTTACCCGTTCCTGGAGAGCCGACCATCAAGACACCCTTCGGAATACGTCCGCCGAGACGAGTGAATTTCTTTGGATCCTTCAGAAAGTGTACAATTTCTTCGAGCTCTTCTTTGGCTTCTTCAACACCAGCGACATCCGCAAACGTCACTTTGTTTTTATTTTCGGTGAGCAGGCGCGCGCGCGATTTACCAAAGCTCATCGCCTTACCGCCACCCACTTGAATTTGCCGCATGATAAACATAAACATCGCGACAATCAAAATCAACGGCAGCCAATTAATGAGGAGCGTCTGCACGAGTGAGTTCGCTTCCGAATGCTCGTAGTTGGGTGTGAGACCTTTTGAAACCACTAGTCTGAAACCTTCATCACCGGTGTTACCGATAATATTGAAGTAACGACCTTTCATCGCTTCTTCGAACTCGGGTTTCACTTCTCCAGAAATCTCGTTGGTGTCTTGCTTGAAGGTCACGGACTTCACTTTTGATTCGTCCAAAGCCTGGAGAAATTTTGAGTAATTAAAATCCGTGATCATGCTCTGTCGACGGTGCTCATACATTTGGAATAGGACGATTCCGATAACGACGAGAACGGCCCACAATGCCAATGTCTTTTGTGTCGACCTCATAGTATGATTCCTTTCTTCAAATAAGCCATCCGCCACCGTTCATCATAAACCATTCATCATAAACCATTCATCAGACAACAATCGTCAGTTGGTCGAAGAGCTCAGATACTTTAAAGATAACATTGATTATGAGGCGCCACAACGTTTCTACATAAGCGAAATTTTGTTTTGGCGTGACCTATGTCCGATCGGGTGTCCGATCGGGTGTGTGACTTTTTTGATCAGGACGCTGCAACTTAATTTGCTGCGCGTTAACCGTCCATTCATGCCTCAATAAACTAAAAACAAAACTCTTTCGCTCAGTTTTCAGGCGTTTTCGAATTTCATCTAAATGCGCCGTTGTAAAACCGCGCACCTGCGCATGACGCAGATATTTTGCGAGCAGCGCTCTTTGGGCCTGAGCATCAAGACGAGCAAACGCGGCTCGGTCAAGTCCGTCAGAGGCTAGGGGTAACTCGATGTCAGCGTCTCGACCTACTGCCTGAACGAGGTGTTCCAGTGAGCGCGCCAGATTATTTTTTGCACCCGGCCGTTTCAATTCAAGTTCAGGCAGCCAAAATCCCCGAATCCAATTGCGCAGAAACCCCAGTTGCAAATTGCTCGGATCATCTAACCACATTAATTTTCTCAATTCGGCATAGTGACGAAGCTCATCTGCCGACTCAGCCAGCAGGGGCCGCAGCAGGTGACCCACTTGAAGCGACATACCTTGAAGACCCTGAGGTCCGGTTCCGCGGATCAGTCGGATGAGGCGGGTTTCCAGCAAATCATCGGCGTGATGAGCCAGGACAATGAAGTTAAAACCATGCTCTGCTTGCCAGCGACGCAGGCAGTGGTAACGAAACTCGCGAAGCTGCGATTCACTTTTAAGCGGCACCCGGGCGGTCTCGGTCAAAATCTCTAAATCTAAACTGTTCGCCAGGCCAGTCACAAACTTTTGCGCACGATCGCGCACCGTCTTTGCGCTCGGCCCGTGATGGATATGGGCAATCGCTAGATCGAGATGAAGACGGGCCTTGAGACGCGCCAAAGCATAAATTAAAACGACTGAATCCCGGCCTCCAGACACCGCCACCAGACATTTACTTTGGCGATAGGCTGAGAAAACCTTGAGAAGACGTTTTTCCAAGGGAAAAAGTGGATCGGCCGTGACCGATTTCTGCGACAGATTCATGACTCTGGACTAAAACATATTCTCTGGCATCGGCCAAGCTCAATTCAGGCGCGGCTGTCTAATCTTTGAACAGGGGTCCCTTGGCGGGATACGGACAAAAATGGTTTAAAGATTTTAACAACCTGGCGCGCGGCTTGCTCTTCAGATATGGTGAAAGTCGAGGCACTTTAAATGACCATTCGTGTTTGCCAATATTCATGCCTGATTGTCGCCCTGCTTTTGAGCAGCCCGAAGGGTTTCTCCATGGTCACCCTGCCAGTGAATTTAGGGATCGGCGCGCAAACCTTGCAAGGCCCCGCTTTTGCTCCCAACGCCAACCTGACCCACACCGCACTGGAAGAGCGCTCACCTACTTCGCTTTCGCCGATTGCCGTCAAAGCTCAAGTCATCGCTAAGCTCAAGGATCTGCAAAAAAGCCAAAATGAAACCCTGCAAGGACTTGAGCAAAATCTCAAAAAACAACTGCAGGAATCGCAAAATATTTCTCTGAAAGTGGCTGACTCTTCGGTCATTGACCGTCAGTTTGTCCAACTCACGACCGCCATTGAAAACATGCAAAGAAAACGCTCGGAGTTTTTGCTCCGCCGAGACTTTATCGACCAGTTGATCTTTCGCTTAGATTCAAAATGGACGTCACAGCCCTTACAAAAATTTTTAGAGCAAGAGTTTCTAGAAATGGCCATCAACGAACTCGAAACCCCGAGTGACGCGAAAATGTGGAAGTTTTTGACCTATATGAGCATTGCGGTTCGCGAGATTCCTGAAGCGCACGAAAATCTGATTGGTTTTATAGATGGCTATTTAGCATTTTCCAGCATTCAAAATCCGAAATCACCCAACGACTACTTACAAAAAAGAAATTATACGAACGGCTCAATGAGTGTCACCGCCCGCCCCGCCAACGCCGAGCAAGCCGGCGATTACGTCGCGGCGAAAATGGATGAACTCCATCGCTTGCACAAAGCGAATGGCAAAGACGACGCGAATGAAGCCGATATTCAGTTGAAGATGCGCCTGACTCCCGAGAATACCGAACCACAAAGCAATTCAGCCACTCGTTCTGGAACCACTAGGGAAAATCCTAAAGTTCACCAATCAGAGTCCAATACGAACTCAGAACGGCAATGAGTGAAATCATCGTGACGATGAAGCTGGCCGTGATTTTATAATTTCGGGCAATTCGTTGCGCGCCCCGAGAAAAATCTTGACTGAGGAGTGGCAGCGGCGTGCGCACCCAAGCCATGAAAACCCGGGCACTGATACAAAAGACGATTGTTGAGAAGAGGCAAAGCAGTCCTGATACCATGCATGCGTATCGGAATGTGGCGCTTTGAACTCAACGGGACCTTTGAATGGCGGCTACCCCCAAACTATTCGCTCCGTCGCCTGGCGAAAAGCCTCATCCGGGTGCAAGACGGTCGCTAGATTGCGCGCGCAATAGCGCTTTGCGACTTCTTCCGACGACGGCCTTTGCTTCATCTGCAAGCACCAATCGGCGAATTCCAGCATCAAGCCCGCCGTAAAAGTTTGCGCCAGACTAAACGCCAGGGCCCGCGCTCCAGCCAACTGATAAGCCTCTTCGGCTCCGGCCATTTTCTTGAACGAGTCACGTAAGAAGTTCATCGCGGCTCGCACTTTTTGCACCTCGACTGCGAGACTGTCCGAGTGACAGCGATCGAGTCGAGCGTTTAGATCAGTGAAAAATGGCTCCAGCGTCCCTTCTTTGGCAATCACTCTGAGGACGTCAAGACTTAAGACATTGGTCGTTCCTTCCCATATGGCAAAAACTTGTGCGTCCCGCAGAAGTTTCGGCAGACCTGAGTCCTCGATGTAACCTTGGCCACCAAAACATTCCAAACACTCACTGGCGATAGCGATGGATTGTTTCGCCGTCCACAATTTGACAATTGGGGTTAAGAGACGCAAGAGCGCCGCTTCACCGGGCGTCGCCTGTCCGACTTCTTCTTTTCCGAGGAGATGCGCCAGGTGAAAAGTGAGATGAAAACAGCCTTCAAATTCGATTTGCATTTCACTGAGAGTTTGCAAATGCAGAGGCTGCTCATTGAGGAGGCGACCGAAAACCTTGCGCTTGCGTGAATAATCTTTTGCTAAAGCCAACGCCCGAGCCATCGAGCCGAGGGCACAAACGGCATTGTACATGCGGGTGATATTCAAGACCGAGGCGATTTTGCGAACGCCCCCGCCCTGTCCGCCAACTAAGAGGGCAGGTGTTCCTTCGAGAGTTAACTCGGCTGTCGGCAAGGCTTTGGTGCCCAATTTATCTTTGAGACGATTGATCCGGATTTTGCGCAACTCACCCGCACTGTCACGCAATTCAACATAAAACAGACTCAAACCTTTGCTGCCTTCAGTCTCCCCTTCAATACGAGCTAAGGTCATGGTCATTTGCGAGGTGGTCGCCGACGTGAACCATTTGTCACCAGAGAGCTCATATTGGCCACCGACCAGCCGAGCGACCGTCGAGGTCTCACTCACGTCTGAGCCGCCAGTTCGCTCGGTCATCCATTGCCCGGAAGTCCAAAAACGCTGCGGATTTCGCGAGGTCAGATTCTTGAATGCATTGGCTTTGAGTTGCTCATCGCCATATAGCTCAATAGCTCTTGCAGCACCGTCGGTCATAGCCAGCGGGCAAGAAAAAAACGCCGACGACGGATGAAAAAGATAGAGTTTGCTGAACTGATGCACGCGTGAATATTCGCCATGGGTGCGCTCGTAACCAAGTGCCACAATGCCCTCTTCGGCGGCCACGCGGCTGAGCTGCTCCCAAGCTTCATTGGTTTCGATGCGGTCAATTCGCCGTCCCCAAGGAGAATACGGCACATGGACCGGCGGATGCGCTTCGGCCCGTTCCGCCATTTGCAAGACATCACTGACAACTCGTTGCCCAAAATTAACTAAGCCTGGTTCGATTGCCCCCTGCATTTCTTGGGGTAATCGCCAGCGTAAAAAACTGCGTAAAAGGTGATCAGATTCAAACTGGTTTTTAAGACCGGGGCCATCTTGAATGAAGTCGCGCATTTTCACTCCTGCGAAGTTTTTCAATCCTGGCGCGCTAAGCACCCCGTCATAAGTAACTTGACACTTTTTCTTGGTCTTTTGCGACGACTCTTCGTTGGTCGGCCTCTCGTTA
>JAYVXN010000312.1:0-4820 GCA_043785085.1 Bdellovibrionales bacterium
TATGGCTTTACCCAAGCGCAATCAAGCAATTTGCAATCAAAAAGTTTCATATTTCGAACTGCGCCAAAATTCAAAATAACGGATATGCTCAGTTTCGGACCGCTTTTGGGCTATGAGTATGTGAGTTTTCCCAGCATTACATCGCAGCTCTATAAAGCGCCTTATATTGCACCCACTGAGCCTTTTTCATCTCGCGGCTGGATTTATGGTCTGATATTAAGTGAGTCGTTTCATTTTAGAGAAACCTATTTGATCCAGATTAATCAAATGGCTTTTCAGGAAACCTATTCAACCACCACGACCCCAGAGAACTGGCAGTATCGCTACACCAGTCCAATCATACAAGCTGACCCCTCTTTGATTGAAGCCAGCTTGGTTATTGCGATTGAAGCGTCTTTTCTCTATTGATTACAGTTGATTACAGTTGATTACAGTTTTACTGGAGCGATACCGCCACCGCCACCACCGCCACCGCCCACACAGTTATCATTTGAGTTGTAGTAACCGTCGAATGAACCTTTGACGTTGATCGTTGCGCCAGCTGCCGTGAGCCCTGTGCAGTTGTAGTTACCGTAGACTTCAATGCTCACCTGAGTGTTGTCTCCAGTCGTACCACTGGTGCAAGGCATTCCGGCAGTCACCAAGGCTTTCGCACCTTGATTGCTTAAGACGCAACTGCGGCCGGTGAAGCTCACAGCAGGCAGTTGGTCACCCGCTTGGTCTGTCGAAAAAGTAACTTTTGAAATCGTCGCGCTGCTGGCGTCAACGGAGCCCGTGGCATTTTGCATATCGATTGTGTCAGTGATTCCTGTGACTTCAATCTGCATCCCAAACCTAACCGAAGAGGCCTGGCCATAATCCTGAGCAGCTGAAATCGTAAAAGAGCCGTTGGAGTACATCGGCTGAACGATGTCGTGTTGCCCGGTATTGGTAGCCAGATAGTTGACGCCATCAATTCGATTATCACCCACAGCCGAACCAGTGGCCCCGGATACTTGGCCGAAGATGAAAACGTTGCCCGGCATTGCCGGAACAGTATAAGCCAAATTGGCCACGTTTGAGAGAGTTACAGTCGCATTGCAAGAATCTTTAACGATCAACGAAACATTTCGTGAACCGACATAGTTACTGTAGAAACCCGAAACGGCGTTATCACAGCTTTGAAAGCTAGTGTCCAGAATTCCAGTGCCCGTGCCATCAAAGGCACATAAGTAAGGACCAGTTCCGTTAGCATCGGCAGTGACACCAGCCGAAGAAAGATTATAAAGGTTCGCTGTCGAGCCCGAAGCGACTGAAATTTTCGAGGCATTTAGACTTGAGGCCGTCAAAGTCGGATTTGCGCAGCTCACTGTGGCTCGATAGTATTGAGTTGCCGCCGTCATACTCGGCGCACTGACGACCAGCTTAAAGGAATAGTCACCCTGATTCGGCAGTGTGAAACTATTGCTTCCTGGATTCAAACTCACTGACAATGCCGAAGCGGCGCCGCCAACAATGTCCGTTCGCGTGACTAGTAAGGAGTAAGTGGCACCAGCTGTCACATTCGTTGGAGTTAAATCCAGGGAATACATCTGCCCCGCCTTCAAGATCAACGAACTATTGGCATTCGTATCCGAATAAATCACTGTGCCGGACATATCCTTGATGGTCATGGAGACCTTACCCGCTAGGGCCGCACTGTTAGTGACATCAGAACTCGCATTAACCACGCTAGTCGATGCCGCCGGCTTCGAACAGGCTGTCGTGAGTAGAAGCAACAAAGACATTGACAGTGCCGCTCCACATTTGACTGACATTTTCGTTTCCATACTTCCCCCTAAAAAGATAATCCAAAGACCTAATAAAATTATTTAAAATCTCCAGGTGAAAAACTGACCGAACCTTTGGTCTGATCGATTGCGGCCTCCGCCCCCATCAGAAACGGCTTATCTTGCACAGCCGAACTGTTTTGGACCAACATCACCTTGATCCGATTGGTCGGGCCCGAGAGTGCGACATTGTCAACTTGCAGGTGGTAACAATCCAAATTCGGAGATGGGCTCGTCTCAGCCGTCAGTGACGTCACTCGCGTGAGAAAATCCGGAATTGTCTTTGCTGAAACCTGAATTGGCAATCCACTTTTCAGCTTCATATAATTCATCGTGCCGTCAGCAAATGGATCAGCAAAGGCGCGATTGGCGCTGCCGGCGATGACAGGCAATGAGTTCTTTAAAGCCAATAAATCCGGAATCAAATTGCCATTACTATTGAATTTGACTCGGCTCGCGCCAAGCACGTACTTTTCACAGTCATTCAAGCCGTCGTTGGTTGAATACGGAAACGTCACGACACCGCTCGCATCGGTCGAGGGCGAAAGTCCGTCACAAATGGCGTAAGAATCACGAAGTGCCGCGGCACATTTGGTATCCGCGCAAGGCTTTCCTTTGGTGCGATATTCAACGAGATCAGAAACACCGTTACCATCTGAATCCTTCAAATAGGGATTTGAACCCATTTGTAACTCGATCAAATCGGGTAGACCATCACCGTCTGAATCAGCCATAAATCGGCCGTCATCCCACCAAACGCCGTTCACATTTTCAACGAAAACGTCGGTGAGTTGGTTGCGAATATTGCGCGATGGTGGAGCGAATTCTTGATAAAGAATATTCTGACCGCTGGTGAATTGCAGGTACTGACCATTGCCCGCTTGAGCCATTTGCTGCAATAAAGTTTCTGCAGCCGCAATCTCATTGCTTTGATTTGCGTAATAGGCTGTGTTGAGCGTCACACCAGAAACATAAGGCGCAATGGTCGGATCGTTTTTAATATTTTCCAAAGCATCGATGACCGGTGAAATATCGTTCATAAATGTTTGCGTGTAGGTCGGCGTCGAGCCGCCTGGTGTCGCAATGGTCGGCACGCCATCAGAGACAAAAATAATTTGGTAGTTGGTGGTGACGATGGGTGCAACGAGGCTGATCGACTCAAGTTTCGCATCTTGATTGATGATGGCCAAAGCCGCATTCAGAGCTTTTTTATAATCGGTAAAGCCGCTGTCATTTGGAGACGGCGCTGCTTTAGTACCGCCGCCGATCCAGTCCTTATTGACTGTCGCAATGAAGTTCATGGCATCTGGATCAAAGCTCGAGGTACCGCTTACCCCAGTGCCCACTTTATCTGAAATATTATCGTTAAAATCCAATAAACCAAATGAGGTCACACTCGTCGGATCCGGGTTGAGGTTTTGAATGAAATCAACCATCGGACCATAACGGCGTCCACCTTGTGGATCAGTGTTGCTCGTATCCATCGGTGTCAGTGGGCTCGGAATATCTGGTTTATTTGAAGCTGAGTGATCCAAAATAAAGAGATATTTTAGTTTCTGCTTAGCCGGTGACGGCGGGGATGTGCAGAAATGTGCGTCGACTTTTCCATAGCCCATAACTGAATCCAATTGCATACTCAAGGGCGCCAAGGGCTCCTTCACACAGCCTAAATTCAAAATCAAAACTATCAGCATGAAAAGGGTTGAATTTTTCATGGCACCACCACCTGTTGATTATTCAATTTATACGGGTCAGAACCCCAGTAGGCGACATTCAGAGTTTTGCCAGCATAGCCGGCTTTTAAAATCGCAAATGCGGTTGCAAGAACCGGAGCGCCACCTGAAGCATCCGTTTCAGTGATATATATAGAGATAAAGTTTTCTTTGCCTTCGTCTAAGATTGAGATATTTTTAACGGTGAATTCACTGCTGCCATCCATATTCAGAATGGTGGAGTATTGATAGGCAAAAAGATGATTCGGCTGCGAATTAGCGTCTTCATCAATTGGGATATGGCGCTTACACTTATCGATATTGGCAACGCCATCTGCTGCCGTGCTCAGAAACGCATCGCTTTTATTCATCGGGTTCAATCCGCACATCATCTCGAGGTAATCCGGAATTCCGTCATTATCGAAATCAAATGACTTCACATTTAAACCGATATGATTTTTTTCACAATCTCTCAGACCCAAAAACTGTGGGGGCGATCCGGCCGCGCGGTCATCATTGTAGATGAAAGCATCGTTAGAGCTGCTCACCATTTGCAGGCCCGAGCAATAAAGCAGGTTTTGTTGTGAGATCGTGATGCCAAGCTTAAATAAGAGTTGATCGCCGAAACCCTTCACTGCTGACTCAGCTGAATCAATCGCAAAACCATACGTCGGAACCAAGCTTTGCTTCAAGATATCTGCCATGCCATCACGTGATTGGCTAAGGCGCAACTGACCCTTTTTAACGACCACGGATGAATTTGCGACAAAAAGATTTTGAAAGGTTTTGCCCGGCTGAGGCTGATAGTTTTGGATTTTGATTATCATCGTTTGCGGCGGAGCCGCAAACGAATTTTGATCAAGCGGTTGCAAAGCATCGGTCGTCTGACCGCCACATCCGCCGACCACGGCGCAGAGGATCACTCCTATCAGAACATTTAATTTTAAACTTTGTTCTATTTTCAGAACATTCCCCAGTCTGTTTCTTTTTGATTTTCTCAATGGAGAACAGAGATATATGACCATACTGCAAGAACGGGGCTAAAGCCTGGGTCGCGGGTGATTTCGATTTGACAGTGATAATTGCGATATAGATACGTCGATACTTTGGCCGCTGAAAATTATCTGAACAGCGCTGCTCCTGGCAGCCTAGCGACGAGATGACGGCCTGGCCGTCTCAAATCAAAACAAATTGAATAGTCTTAAAATGGATCTGAGAAGAGCTGAAGCTGTGATAAAAATTTGGTCGATTTTCTCACGATGAGAAATTATTTTCGAAGTCTGACAATTAACTCAAAGGC
>JAYVXN010000313.1:0-4808 GCA_043785085.1 Bdellovibrionales bacterium
CTCGGCTCAGTCGAGAAGCGCGCGAAGCTGAGGCGCGGCGCTTTTCATTTGCCGATTATCTAAATGTTTTTGTCACGCCTTCTCTGACGCCATCAGAGAGCGGTGGCGATACACAAGAGCAACTTTTGAGAAAACAAAGCATCTATGGCCTGGCCAATCTTTTACAAAATGACTCGCGCCTATTTGTGATGGATAACTTGGATGATTTAATTGCCGATCCTGATGCACTCGATTTTCTCAATTCAACGGTTGCCGATGAGCGGATCTACCTCTATCCAAACGGCGGCCATTGCGGCAACCTTTGGTTTGGGAAAAACCAAGATGACCTGCGCACCATAATGACTTGGTAGCCGGCGTTCGTCACACCTCCAAGATGCTCAATCGGAACTCGCCTCTTGGACGTGTGACGATTGCCTCCCTTCGTAATTGGTGGGTAAAATGTTTAGGATTTCTTGGGTTCTTTTGCGGTTTTCCTGATTTTTCTAGGGTGGGTTTGAAACTGCGGGTAATATCCTTTGAATCAGTTTTATTTTTCCGAAGGATTTGCCGTTATGACGTCGTTTTCTGAATTTGCCTTGCTGGCCTCCCTGCAAGCGACTTTGCTTGAAAAAAAGATTTTAAAACCGACTGAAATTCAGATGCGGGCGATTCCGTTGCTTTTAGCGGGTAAAACTGTGGTGGGTGTATCTGAGACCGGCAGTGGTAAGACTCTGGCTTTTGCATTACCTCTCTTGCATCAATTAAAATCATTAGAACTCAAAGGTGACGGCGTACAAACCGAGGCGCGTCCTCGCGCGGTTGTGGTGACTCCGACCCGTGAACTGGGCGAGCAAGTTTCAAAGGTTTTTAAGACGCTCACCCATGACACTCGCCTGCGCGTGCGCCCGGCTTTAGGAGGCATGACCTTTGAGCAATCCCGTCGTAATACCTCAGGTGCCTTTGAGATCCTACTCGCGACTCCAGGTCGGCTGGTGCAGCTTCTTGAGCGTCGACTCATTGACCTCAGCGATGTGCGAATTCTCATTTTTGATGAAGCCGATCAGATGCTGGATCAAGGTTTTCTTCCCGATGCAAAAACTATCTTTGTGGCTTGTCCAAAGCAGCTGCAACTTGCGCTTTTTTCTGCGACGGTTTCTCCTGCCGTGCAAGAGTTGATGACGGACTTATTCTCTGGAGCAGAGGTTCTTCGTAGCCGGGGTAGTGGCCGAGTCGTCAACAGTTTGGAGACGCAAAATTGCGTGGTCAAGGATGGCAAGCGCTGGCCGCTGTTTGAGGCCTTGCTCAAGAAGCGTGTGAAGGGCGGCACGCTGGTTTTCACAAATACGCGTGAGCAGTGCGATAAATTGGCCAAGGATCTGAAAGACAAAGGATTTCTCTGCGCCATTTACCGTGGCGAGATGGATAAGAACGAACGTCGTACCAATCTCAAACATTTTCGCGATGGAAAAATCGACCTATTAGTATCAACTGATCTCGCCGGCCGGGGCCTCGATTTGGATTTAGTCGGGCGAGTCATTAATTACCACTTACCTAAACAACTGGAAAATTACCTTCACCGCGTGGGCCGCACCGCTCGAGCGGGTCGTTCAGGCCTGGTGGTCAATTTAGTGACGGAACGGGACCAGCAATTGATGGCGCAATTAGGACTTAAGTAAATTTTATTGTCGCCCTACACCTGGCGAATGTGCGAAACACCGGGTCACTTGTGCGGATGGCTGTCTGTCCGCACAAGGCCTTGTCTGTGATCTTGTTCTCAGGCATATTATCCCAATGCAGTTCAAACTCATCCACCGTGTTTTTGTACAATTCGTCTTTATCTGTGCTTCGCTTCTTGGGTTGCGTGCCTTCGCAAGTCAAGCTCCGCTATTTCAAAATGGCTCTGAATCATTTCGCATCGTTGATGATCATGGCAAGTCGCCGTCGTTTCGAGTGCTGAATGATTCCATGACCAAGCGAGCTCTCGCCATGGCTCTTAATTCAGCGCTCAAATTATCCGATCCTGGCAGTGCCATGCATCCCTACGTCGATTTACATTTTGAGAAAATTGTGTTTCATTCAATCAAAGGCGCTCCACAAAAGGCGGCACTTGTCCTGCAAGTGTCCGGTCGCGAATTTAAGCTTGAGCAGACGATTCAAAAAGCAGATCTTTTGAATGGAAAAACGATTGCGGTGCGTATTCCTGCTGACGACCATGAAATCGCCATGGTGAATGTGACGTCCGAGGGGCAACTGGTTTTTAAGTACAACGCACGCCTTAATCAACTTTTGATCAGTCGTGTCCAAGGTCATCTTGAGATTGAGAATCCGCTCTCAGAAAACGAAACGGAACAAATCCTGTTTAGTGGCCGAGGCCTTCGTCAGTAAAAGCGAGGCGGAAAGTTGCAGCTGCTTGTAAATTGAGCATTTCTCGATCTAGGCTCAAATGAGGTCATGGCTTTTTTCAATAGTATCCATAAAAAATGACAATAGATTGTCTTGCGATTGGTGATTGTCATCAGTTCTCCTCTGTCCTATAAGAAATGCCATCAGGGGCACGGGGGGGGTATGATTCGTTTTTCATTATTTCGTGGTTTTACAGCAAGATTAAGTATTGCCGTGGTGGCAATGAGTTTGGGTGGAGCGGCACTGGCAGGTTTGAATTACGATTCGGATGTGCCGCAGGCTGTGAAGGCACAAATGGAGCAGGATCTGCAATTTGTCGTAGGCCTTCAAGGCAGTCGTGTTGGCCAGTATTACCAGCAGATTTTTTCTGACTCTATTTTGCAAGGCTCGACTCTTGCGCATTTTTTCGAGCAGCGAATTTTCAGTGTGGGCCTCGATAGTTGCGGTTCGCCTTATGCTGCGGCCTGTGTTCAGCCTGGCTTTGATTCTAATAAAATGTGGCTGACCAATACGTTTGTAACCGCAAATATTCCGCAGATTTTCCGACTCAGTATTGTTTTTCATGAATCTCGTCACTCAGAAGATGCTAATGGCAATTGGAGCCACGCAATTTGCCCGACTCCCTATAAGGATGAACAGGGCAAGGACATCGTTGGAATCGTCACCGGAGCAAAGATGGCAGGGCAGCCAGCTTGCGATACGACGGCACTGGGCTCTTATGGATTACAAGCGGTTTTGTTAAAAACAGTTCAGACGGCTTGTACGAATTGTAATCAAAAAGTGCAAATGGACGCAAAGATCTACGGCGACGATACGCTGAATCGCATCAGCGTCCTGGCGTTGCGCCAAGCGATGAGAAATGATCTCCAGAAATAAGCCGGCACCTAAAGTTTTGGTCGTGGTGGTCCTGTTAGTAGGGATCGCCTGGATTCTACAAAGACCAAAGCCGTCTAAAATGGCGGTGGCAGCATCTCCAGAACAAAATGCAAGTTCTGGAGCAGAGATTCAAGCTGCCGCGAATTCAACGGCCATTGCAATTAAAGGCCCGAAAAATGACTCTCTTTCCGCAAGTGAAATGCACCAGCTGTCGGTCGTCGAGGAGATATTAGGTTCAGCTAACGACAATGATCCGAGAATTGATTCGGAACTCATGGTTCTCGATCTTTCAGTTCGCCAGCAATTGCGGGCCCGCTTTCGGCAACTGCCGCGCGAGCAACTCAATCGGCGCGGAACTTTGGTTTTTTTACTCGGCCGGAACCTGACCTCTCTCGACGACTTTGATTTTTTGGCTGAAGTCATGAAAGCACCTCTTTGCTTAAGTGTCAGCGATTGCGATCGTGCGCCCTCTGGTCTTCCTGCGGACGAGGTCGGTGAGCCCTTGCAAGCAAAAACTTTGCTAGCGTACCCGCAATTTGTGGCCCGCGAGTCGCTCAAAGGCTATCTAGATAAGAAAGACCCAAACCAGCCTGAAGAGTTTCGCCAAATGGCTCAGTCGCTACTTGAGACTTTAGGAAAACGCTTTTAGATTTCTTGAGGAGTTAGCAGCTCATCTGTTTCAATCCAGCTTTCATTGTCGATCGCAATTAGCCAACGGACGTGTTTGAGTGAACTGATGTCCACTCTCATCTCTCGAGTCGCTTTGTTAGCAAAGCGCTGTTCAATCTCCTTGAGTTCCTTTTTTAGATCTTTAAATGTCTGATCACTCGCCCGAAAATAGCGAATCATAAAATATGGCTCAGACTTGGTGAGATTTTTGAGATTTCGTTCAACTAAGCTGAGGCCCCATTTACGATACAGATTTAAAACAAAACGGGTCTTTCCGACCCAGCGGATGCCGATGGGATCTGGGATTTGCAGTTGGCCACCCGCTTTTAGAGTAACTAAATTGAGCCGATCCAATCGCAGGAGAAGGCATTGTTGTTTTTTACCGTCTAATTTCAAAAGTTGAGCGGCTTCAATCAGGGATCGTCGTTCGTAGACGAGCAGCCAGTACAGTATAAAGCCAGTACGCTCCTTTTCAAAGAAGGCCTCTTGCGCGGCAGAAAACTGAGTCTCATAGAGATTTTGGCTTTCAATTGATTCGGCCAAATCAAAAAAACTGAGACCAAGTGCTTGGCACATTTTTTGAATCTTACCAATTGCACAGTCGTCTGAAGCCAAGAGTTTTTTTAACCCGGATTCAGACATGCCCAATTTTTTCGAAAACTCAGCGTAAACGAGGCCTTGTTCTTTCAGTTTGGTTTTGATTTCACGGAGCAGAAGTTTCGCGACAGGAAGTTCCATATAGCGGTACTATATATCATAAACGTATATAAAACAGGATCTTTTTAAATCGGTCGTGCGGAGCGAAACGGGGGGTGCTATGTTGCGGTGTTTGTCTTCTTTCACACTATACAAAGGACTCCAAAGTGAAATTCGTACTGCTG
>JAYVXN010000314.1:0-4801 GCA_043785085.1 Bdellovibrionales bacterium
GAGCAACCAGTGCTGTTGCTAGCGCTAAACCTCCGACTGGCAAAGATACACTTCTCCAGCATTCTAAAAAACAGCTCCGCCAAATACCGGCACGCCCAGCCAAACCCCGACACTAAAACGAAGATCCGGCACACTAAAATTGAAATTTTTCCAGAGGCTGATAAACTGATTTAGCTCCGTGACGAAGGCTTTCATATAAAAGCAAATGATCGATTTTAACATCACCAAAGTCCCGGCGCACATAAGGCGAAAGAAGATCACGGCTGGTTCGCGCCTTACGAAGCCGCGCAAACGTCATATGGGGTGTGTATTCGCGCTCTTCGAGCGGAAAGCCAAGCTCTGCCATTGCCTGAGCGACCGACTGCTGCAATTCACGCAAAGTCCGGCTGTTTCTGATTCCCACCCAGAGAGTACGGCTATGATGATCGTCTGGAAAGGCACCCATACCACGCAACGAGGTTTCGACAGGCTCTCGTCCGGTCACGATCGTGCTGAGCGCGTGAGTGAGCAGCGGAATTGTCTCCTCTGGCGTTGCACCTAAAAAACACAGAGTAATATGAAGCCCGGCCTCAAGAGACCACTCGACTTCCATCTCCTTTTGTTGAGCAGAAATGCGCACGCGCTTTAGCGCTTCGCGGAGTTCAGCATTTATCTCAATGGCCAAGCCGATAAAGAGTCGTTTCATCGTCTTTCAATTCTAAGCGCAGCGCTCAATTAAATGCAAAAGAAAGTCTCGCCTGCGGCGATTAGACTCAGAAATTTAAATATATTGTGCAATGCCTAGCACCTTTTAAACACATCGAAATTTAACACTTTCAAAACGCTCTGATTCTGGTTCATAAGGCTACCTACAAAAGGAGAACTTATGAAACGACAAATCAATACGGCTCTATTTTTTTTGTTTATATCTGTGGGCATCCTCACCACCTCGGCCCAAGCCCACGTCGCGGACGCCTCCCCATGTGGCGATCTCTCAGTGGAGGAATGCAAGGTCCTGAATGCGGTCAATAGTTACCGCTGGGTCCAAAATCAAACCCCCTTGGTGATCTCTGAGCGCTGCGAAAGTGCGGCTCGAGCCCATGCTAGAGATATGGTGGTCCGCGGCTTTTTCAGTCACGATAGTCCGACTGAATCTTGGACCAATCGCATGAAGCGCTTTGGTCTAGGAGAAGGTTCTCGGGTCGGCGAAAATATCGCACAAGCCACCCTTGCCGCTGACGCAATCAGGGCTTGGATGAATTCTCCGCCCCACCGAGCCAATATCCTCAACGGCCAATACCGCGAGACCGGAATTGCCGTTCTAGACGGACGATGGGTGCAGTGCTTTTATGCTGACTAACCGCCCTTATTGCTTCAGCATTTCGATGTGATGTGCATGTTCTTGGATGACGGGTTCAATCTGCGTCAGAAAAGTTTTAACCCGTTCATCCGAGACTTGATTGCGATTGGCATCGATCAAGGCGAGCGCATCTTGATGCCCTTTATTCATGGCATCTAGTGCTATGACCAAATTGCTTGCCTTGAAGTGACTCAAGCTGGCTCACCTCTTTTTTGGCCTTATTGGCATCTTTATCGAGTGTGTCGGCTGAGGAGATAATGCGAATATTTTCTTGTTTGGCAATTTGCATCAGTTTTTGATCGGCGTTGGCGTGATCTATTGATAATTCCCGGCCAAGATTGCGAATCTTTAGACTTGATCCTTTTTTCTTCGCCAATTCTCCGGCCCTGATCTCGGCGAGATTTGACTGATGAACTTTTTTTAAAATCTCTGGCGCAGAAGTAGACTCCTTTTTGAAACAGGTCAAATATTCCTGTCAATAAAAAGGATAGGAGGTGTTCAAGCGAATCTCTCGATGGCTGTGATAAAGTTTTGTCTAAACTGCTGCAAATCACTTTGGCGGCGCAGACGTTTGGCTCCGACAAGATTTTAATTTTTTTGCTGATTCAACAAATTCATTCAGATTATTCTGACAATTGTCGTTTGGCTCGGAACCGTCGGCTTGCGCCTCTTGCATCCAACTTTTGATGCAGGTGTTCAGTGATAAGTTAGACTTTTGTAGGGTCATTCTTTTTTCGGCACACGGCCCCTGTCTAGGTGCCCCAGCGGCTTTTGGAGATTGAGCTTGTGCGAAGAACGGCAAAAGAAAAATGAGTGTGATTAAATTCATTTACAATACCTCGTTTTATATTTTGGGGTGAATTGCCCCATGTTTCAACTTGTATGTGCTTGAAAAACTGTCTAGTTGCGGAGCGGGATTCTTGACGGATTCTGCACAGATTAGATCTTGATCGAGTGAAAAAATTAATGTTACCTAGACCCCGCGAGCGCGACGGAATGTCACGATTGCTCCAGCTTTTTTTACTGCGACGAAAGGGACCAAATGAAAACACTCTGTCTGACACTCATGGCGTTACTCTTAATTGCGGCCTGCGCGAAAAAAGACGACACTCCCGAGGCGGCCTCACGAAAAGAAATCCCATTTGCCGGAGGCAATAACAATAACACGGATAAGACCACCACAGTCCCGCCGCCACCAGGCCCAACCGGAAGTCTGTTTGGCACTTGGATCTCCATTGATCCAATCGAAAAAGACGCAGAAGCTCAATACTATCTTCAGATTAAGGTCAGCGCTACCCATGTTGAAGAAACTAGAATCTGTCAGTATTCGGATGGTAAAACTCTGCAAGCAACCGCGAAGTCTTCGGCGACGATCACCAGCACGAGTATTGATTTGAATGACACAGATTCACAGGTGGAAGGAACAGGAAGCCGCCTTTGCCGCTCGGAAATTTCACCCGTTCGAATTATTTATCGGGTCGATCATGATTCCATGACCGCCGTCTTTGGTGGCACCCAGGATTTCACTTCTATGGATTTCAAAAGAGTTCAATAGCCAAAAGAAATTTGCGCACGTCGTGAGAAAAACTCAAGCGACGCCTGCGCTCCTTCGCCACCAAGACCAGAGTTTTTCATGCTGTAAACAGTATCGCCCGGTTCAGCCTGAACGGCAGTGCAGTTGACATAAACTGAGCTCGCCTCGATTTTAGCCGCGACTTTTTGCGCTTTTGATAAACTCGAGGTCCAGAGGTAAGCGGCGCGCGCCAAGGGTGAATTATTGGCATGTTTAATGGCATCGTTTTGATATTTAAACGAAGCGGCACTGATGTACGGACCGAAAACCTCATCTTGTTGCAAGGTCGAACACAATGTGAGGTCATAGGTCAGCGTTGGCGCAACAAAAAAGCCGCGCGCGGGAAGCACCGGCGCTTGCAGGAGCATCTTACCTTTTTCGCCAAGGGTTTGTTGCAGAATTTGCAAATAAGAATTTCTCATATCACGTGTCGCCAGTGGACCGATATCGGTTGCCTCATTTAAAGGATCACCGATTTGTAGGGTTTCAAGACTCTTCTTTAAAAGCTCCAAGAAAGGTTGGTAAACCTGCTCCTGCACGAACAGACGTGAACCGCGCAGACAAATGCTGCCATGAATGCGCATGCAATCTTTGGCAATCAGGGGTGCGATTTTCTCAATTTCAGCGTCATTAAAAACCAAAACCGGATTGCGCGCACCCAGACTCAGCTGCAAACGTTTGATTTGCTCTTGAGTTTGCGCAATCGCCTTTTGTCCCGTTAACGTTCGCCCAGTCAGTGAGACCGCCGTGATTGAGGGATGCTGCAATAGCGCCTCACCTGCCCGCTCCCCTGCACCGAAAACAAAGCCGATCACTCCGGAAGGCCAGTCGATCGACTGCAAAAGTTCTGCAAAAGCAAAGGCCGTAGCCGAAGCTGTTTCAGAGGGTTTTACGATCACGCAGTTGCCGATCAATAGTGCCGCAGCCAATTTTCGGGCGATCTGTGTCAACGGCTCACAATAGGGCGTGATCACCGCCACCACTCCCAATGGATGGGTGGTTGAAAAGCGCAAAGTTTCATGGAAAGTCGAATTTTGCAGAGGCTGATTTTGACTGAAGTAACGAAATATTTCTGCAGCTGCGGTGATGTCAGAACGAGATTCGCGCAGCGGCGCTCCGGTTTCTTGGCTCTCTAAATGAGCCAAGGCTTCACGGTGGGTCAGTAAAACTTCGGCCGTCTTTAAAAGTAATTCACGGCGCGATTGCCAGCTCAACTTTTGCCAGTTGGGCGCAGCCTTATGTGCGGCTTGAAGTGCGCGCACTATATCCAGAAGACCAGAATCTGGAACCTCACAAAATTCCTCTTCTGTCGTCGGATTCTGATGTGTTAAATATTTTCCTTCAACCGGAGCGGCAAAGGCGCCGCCAAACCAATTCATTAATCGTTTCATGCTTTCTCTATATTCAAGTAATTCATAAATGGGAAGGTCTTCGTTCCAGAGTCTTTGAAGTTCGACTTGAATTGGTTAAAATCACCATGAAGCGCCACTTTAACTGGACCCGACGAGATGCCTGAACAATTCACCTTAATTTCGCACGAAAACCATCTAACTTCACGTTTTAACCAGACCTTTTTCAAACAGATTCCGGTTAAACCGGGGATTTATCAAATGTGGGGCCAAAGTCGCGATTTACTCTACATCGGTAAGGCTAAAAATCTGCGGCGCAGACTTTGTGCCTATCGCACACCTGGCATTTTACAAAATTCACGCAAAACCCGGCGACTGCTCTTTCGCGTGCGCGACATCACCTGGGAAGTTTTGCCGAGTGAGGAAGACGCTTTCAACCGCGAAAGTGAATTGATTCGAGAGCTTCAACCACCATTCAATATTGTCGGTATTCCGAAGGTTAAAAGACCACTCTATCTCACCGCTCAGGCAACGACTGAA
>JAYVXN010000315.1:0-4798 GCA_043785085.1 Bdellovibrionales bacterium
CGGGCTTCTGGAGCATTCCGACTCGAAAGTTTATGCAACATTGGGGTCTATCTAAGCCGTTTAAGGTGAGCGAGTTGCAAAACGTGATTGAAAAAGTAATTCGGGCGCAAATAACGAAGTCGGTCTAAAATCCTTGACTAGACACCCAGGCGCGAATCAATTGGTTTTGTGACGACAGCCACGCCTGCTGATACAACAAACCGACTTCTTCATTGAAGATATTCAGCTGATCTGCAGACGTGCCAAGCACGGGGATAGTGAGATGCTGGGCCGTTGCGTAGGCGGTCAACTGTTCTCGCGTCACTGACACTGGACGACCATAGCTGAAAGTTTTAATTGGAACATCGGTGAAAGATTGGGCTGTTTGCGCGGGACTTAGAATCTGCACAGTGCCGCTGGCAAACGCATTAATGGCAACGGTGACGCCGTTGCGAAAGGCGTAAGCATTACCTCTGCCGGTGCCATTCGAATCTTCGACCACCACACCCGCGACAGGAAATTGCGCACCACTTTGATTGATGATCTGCGAATAGGTCGCGCTCATGCATTGATTGAGATTCATCGCAAAAGCGGTGCAGGCATCCTGAATCCACATGGTCAATCGACGGGGGCCAGGGTCGAGGAGCAAAACTTGTGTCGCCTGCCCAAGAGACATATAGGTACACCACTTCATTGGCAAGTCTTGCCAATTTTGCCAAGTCGAAACATCGCGGCAGGTTTGCTCCATATACCTGGCATTGGTGAGCTCTGCTGCAATTGATTTTTGAAAACTCTCGCCAATTGCATCAAGTGTAATATTTTGTTCTGGCGTAATCACCTTTGTAACCGGAGTCGGACTCGGCATAGCCGTGGCGCTTGGAACCGGAGTGGGTGTCACTGGAGTGGGCGTAACTGGAGTCGGCGTAACTGGAGTCGGCGGAATCGGAGTGGGGCTGCCGCTCCCGGAGCCATTATTGACCTGGCCACTCGTCGATGAGCTTTCGGTTGAATCCCCCGACATTGGAATACAAGACGTTAGAAATAGACAAAAAGCCAGCGAACCCAGCTTTAGGGCCCGCTTGAGAACACTCACCTGAAATGAATCATCCTGATTCCAGAAAGCCAGTCGCATCCTTCTAGAATGTCGGAAGGAGCGGGGCTTTCATAGTCCTGGAGCAGATTTCAGAGCGTAGGTCGGGTGGGAGCGGCTCTCAGCAAGCGGATCCCATAACTACAAACAGATATTATGTATTTATAGACGTGACTTTGCTGACTGTGCAGAGTGCGTGACCGGCGGCGGTTGGTTGGACGGACATTTCAACTTGTGCATTGCAGCTAATTAGAGAATTACTCCTGAAGAGCTTCGTTCGTGAGAGCATCCTTTATAGACAAGAGCCGTGAACAAATAAAATTAATTGAATAGATAATATGATTAAAAAAATCGATCACGGTTCGAACGAGTATCTCGAGAGTGACGGGTGTTTATTGCTGTTAGCGTCTGGCGCCGATCGCATTCGTGATTGACCGGACTTGCCACGACTTCAGAACATGGTAAGATGCGCCTATCAGGAGGCCTGGTGCCAGAACTCCCAGAGGTTGAAACCGTCCGCGCAGGTTTAGAAAAAATCCTGCAAAACGGCCCAGTCATTGAGCGCGTTGAGTTGAGACGAAAAGACATTCGTTTTCAGATTCCTTTGGATTTGCCGAAGAGACTCAAAGGCCAAACGATTCTCTCCGTCCGCCGTCGGGCCAAGTATCTTTTGCTAGAAACTCCAAAAGTCATCTTACTCTCACATCTCGGTATGACGGGCTCATGGCGGATCGCAAAAACGGGAGACGAAAACTCGCACGACCATTGTGTGATTTATTTGCACGACGGCCGTCGCCTCGTCTATCGCGACCCAAGGCGCTTTGGTCTTTTGGATCTTCTCGAATTAGGCGGGGAGAAAGAGCATCCGCGGCTGAAGGATTTAGGCCCTGAACCACTGGATGAAAAGGCCTTCACAGCTGAGTACCTTTTTAAAATGTCTCGTAGCCGCAGTGTCGCCAGCAAAGTGTTTATCATGAATCAAAACATCGTGGTCGGCGTCGGCAACATTTATGCAAGCGAGGCGATGTTCGCTGCCGGAATACGGCCGCATAAAAACGCCGGGCGCCTGACGTTGCGCGAATGCGAGCGGTTGGTGAGCGAAATTCGCAAGATTTTGGCTCAGGCGATTGAGGCTGGGGGTTCAAGCATTCGCGATTTTCAAAGTGCCTATGGCATTGCCGGCGGCTTTCAAAAAGAATTCCGTGTTTATGATCGTGCCGGTGAGTCTTGCCCTGTGTGCAAAACGACTTTGAAAGCAAAAGTCATGGGTGGGCGAAGCACCTTTTGGTGCCCGAATTGTCAGGACTAACGTAAATTCTTTAAGCAAAGTTTGAGATCATCCGGCCATGGCGCTTCAAAGGTGCGCATTTCGAGTGAACGCGGCAGTTGCAACTCAAGTTTCCACGCGTGCAGTAAAAGTCTCGGCGCAAGTTTGCGCACATGCGTGTCAGCATAAGCCGGGTCACCCCAAATGGGCATGCCCGCTTCAGCGAGATGCACGCGAATCTGATGCATGCGCCCGGTGTGCGGTTCAGCTTGCAGCAAAACGGCTTCTGAGAATTCTTCAAGCACTGAGAATTGCGTCCGCGCATAATCGCCACCGGAAGCAGCGCTTTTCACCCGCATCGGTGGCCCTTTGAATTTCTTCAGGTGGTTACGCACCTCCCAAGTTTTTTCTAAAGGCGATTGGAGTGAGCGATGAGCGAGTGCGAGGTAGGTTTTTTTTATGCGGTGGTTCGAAACTTGGTCCGCCATGAACTTATTGACCTCTTGATTTTTTGTGAAAAAAATCACACCTGAGGTTTCCTTATCCAGGCGCTGGTGCATGCCGACATAGTCCGAGCGCTCTGAAGTTTGCCGCACATAATCTTGGACTGCCTGATAAAGATGCGGTCGCGAACGATCAAGTGTCGCCTGACTTGGAAGGCCGGGTGGCTTATTGACGACGAGCAAATCATCATCCTCAAATAAAATCATTTCTGGAGTTAGGCGCGCAAGCGGTGTCACGATCGTCTTTACCTCGGGCGTAGGCCCTTCGTAGTACAAGGTGATGACGGCGCCGAGTTTTAAAACCAGGCCGAGACGACGCACGCATTTATTATTGAGATAGACCGAACCTTGGTCGATGAGTTCCCGGAGTTTACGCCTGGAAAGGTCGAGATCACTTGCAGTGACCTGGGCTAGGAATTTATCCAGTCGAGCTCCGGTGTGTTCTTTTGTCACAGTGTATGAAAACTTACTTGGGCCATGGCGCATGAGCGGCAAAGTACCTGACGTGAGATCTATTGTCAGCAGACAGTTTTGACCTTATTCTAAAAGAATGGACCAGGCCCTGGAAATACCCCATTTGCACAGTAAACTGCCGGAGCTCGTCGCTCTTGAAAACGTCTTATTGAAGTTAAAACCATTCGCTCGGATTGAGCGACTGGCAGAGGTTCCGTTTAACGGGATTCAGTTTCCCCTATATGGCGTCGTTGTTGGCGCTGAGGATAAAACAGCTCCATGTGTGGCTTTAGTAGGCGGCGTACATGGGCTGGAGCGAATTGGGTCTCGAGTCGTTATTGCATGGATGGAGACTCTGGCTGAACTTCTTTCATGGGATACCAGTCTGCGCGAGCGCTTAAAGAAATCACGCTTGGTATTTATGCCGATCGTAAATCCGGTCGGAATATATCTGCTTCGCCGTTCAAACGGCAATCATATCGATCTCATGCGAAATTCACCGATTGAAGCCGAAGGAAAAACCCAGTTTCTCTTTGGCGGGCATCGTCTTTCACGGCGCTTGCCCTGGTATCGTGGCCATGTCACTCAGCACTCCGATATGGAAATCGAAGCTCAGGCCCTTTGTGATTTTATGAAGCGTGAAGTGATGACTTCCCGGCTTTCACTGGCGTTTGACGTGCACTCGGGTTTTGGCATGCAAGATCAGCTGTGGTTTCCATATGCGAAAACGACAAGGCCGCCACCGAATTTGGCTGAAATTATGGCGCTCAAAGCACTCTTTGATCGTGCCTATCCGAATCACTTTTATAAAATTGAGCCGCAGTCGAAAAATTACACAACACACGGAGATCTCTGGGACTACCTCTTTGATCAACAAATGCAGGAACAACCAGGCAATGCCTTTATTCCTTGGACGCTGGAAATGGGCTCGTGGAATTGGATGAAGAAAAATCCCTTTCAAATCTTCTCAAGCCTTGGGGCGTTTAACCCTATTCGCCCACACCGGGTGCAGCGCACCTTACGTCGTCATTATACACTTTTTGATTTCTTGCACCGGGCCGTTTTAGCGCCTGAATCCTGGGCACAGCCGCGCCCGGATCAGCGCGAGAACTTAGCCATAAAAGCTCACGAGTTGTGGTATGTCGCCAAATAATTCAGGGCCGCAGTCTCATTGGATCTTGTTACGTGGGCTAGCTCGCGAAGCGGCACACTGGGGCGAGTTCAGCACTCAATTCGCGAAAGCCCAAGGTCAGCGTGTGACCTGCCTCGATCTTCCCGGAAGTGGCAAGCGCCACGACGAACTTTCACCCACCTCTATTTCAGCAACGACCGATGCTCTGCGAGCCAAGTGGCTTGAGCTTCGCACTCCCGGTGAAAAAATGTATTTGCTCTCGCTCTCTCTTGGCGGAATGGTCGCCGTGGACTGGTTGAGCCGCTTTGCCGACGATTTTACGGCAGCAGTTTTAATCAATACATCGTTTCGAGGCTGGTCGCCATTTTATGAGC
>JAYVXN010000316.1:0-14840 GCA_043785085.1 Bdellovibrionales bacterium
TACGTTGAGTCCAGATTTTCTGAGCAAGTCGTCAGATTCGGGCTTCTGGAGCAAGCGTCAGCGGTTCCGACCGAAAGTTTATGCAACATTGGGGTAAACTGAGTCGATCAGTCACAATTGAATGCGAAATCGAATGCTGTTTTATCTATTTAGCTTTCTTTTTGGCAGGAGCAGTTTGAGCCTTCGGCTCTGCTTCAGGTGATTTGGGAGCGTTATTCCCCTGGCCCGCCTTGCTTGCTTCCGACTGCCCTTCAGCTTTAAACGGTGTGTTCGAAGCTGAGGCACTTGAGAGCCCGCCAAAATTCTCCATCACTTTCCAGGCCTTCAAATAGTTGTAGGCCTGCAGCGCTTGATAATCTTCTGCCAGTATTTTTTCTTTGAGCGTCTGTGGCTTCTTTTTGCTGTTATCTTTTGCCCACCAAAAAGACTCGTCGCTTGGTGAATTGACCTTGCCACCTGCTTTAGCTTGATCTTTTTCTTTTTGCTCGGTTTCACCTAAAAGATGACCGGACAAATCACCTTCGCGACGAATGTCTTTGTGAATGAGAGCCTTTTTGTAAGCTTCCGTATCCACGTCTTCGAGGATAACATCTGGCTTAATTCCTTCCGATTGAATCGACCTGCCGCTCGGCGTGTAATAGCGAGCGACCGTCAGCTTCAAGCCCGAGCCATCGCCTAATCGCACCACGGATTGGACCGAGCCTTTTCCGAAGCTGCGCTGGCCCATAATCAAAGCCCGTTTATTGTCTTGCAATGCTCCAGCTAAGATCTCACTGGCACTGGCTGAATACTCGTTGATCAAAAGAATCATCGGAAAGCCTGAATAGGTTCCTTCTTTTTTAGCATAGACGACCTCTTTTTCTTTTTTGTTGCGGCCGATCGTACTGACGATAATTCCTTGTTCTAAAAACAAGTCGCTGATTTTGATCGCTTGATCGAGAAGACCACCCGGATTTCGACGTAGATCAATAATTAATCCCTTAATGGCCTTATGATCGGCCTGAATTTTTTTGAGTGCCTTCTCGATTTCGACTGATGAGTTTTCGATAAAGCTGGTCAAACGAATGAAGCCATAGCCGTCATCAAGATCCGTGTATTTGACTGATTTGACTTTCACAGTCCCACGGGCAATTTCAAAAATCTTAGGTTTGTCAAAACCGTCGCGAAAAATTCCCATGCGAACTTTTGAGCCATTTTTTCCGCGCATTCTTTGCGCGGCCTCAGCGAGGCTGAGGCCTTTAGTGGACTCTCCGTTAATTTCGACAATTTTATCACCGGCCTGAATTCCGGCAATCCATGCCGGTGTGTCTTCGATCGGCGAAATCACCGTGAGGATGTCGTTTTGTACGGTGATCTCAATTCCAATACCACCAAACTCTCCGGTGGTTTCTGATTCGAATTCTTTATAAATTTCTGGCGGCAGAAAGTTGGTGTGAGGGTCAAGCTCCTGCAGCATGCCTTTGATGCCACCATAAATGAGTTTTTTCGTGTCGACTTCCTCGACATAATACTGCTGCACTAAATTTAAGACTTTGGCAAAAATTTGCAGCTCCTGGTAGCGATCTTTAACTTCCGCGCTCAGGCCGGGCGAAACCGCCGCGCTCACCACTAGGCTACCAAGTCCGATACAGAAAACGAATATTAAGATCCGAATGGGCTTGCGCTGCCATTTCATTGTTGCTCTCCCTGTGATGAATCGATTTTCGCAAAATCATTTGTTTTTAAAGAAATTTGCACGGGCCCTTTTTGCAGCCAGTGCGCGGGATCTTCTGATTCGGAAAAATGCCGAATCTCAAAGTACAGTCCCTCACCGTATTTCAGAGAGGCCGCTCCCGTCTGAGCGATGATTTCACCCTTTTTAATCTCGTCGCCGGTTTTGACTCTGATTCTGAATAGATCCGAATACACTGTATAATAGTGATCGCCATGGTCAATAATCACGGTCGGCCCGTAGCCGTTGATCCAATCATTATAAATGACTTTTCCGTCAAAGATGGTCGCGACCGCGGCGTGGCGCTGGGTGGCATAACGCCAACCCTTATGCGCTAACTGAACTTTGAATTTCTCGTCTGTAATTAAGCCAAAGTCCTGCACGACTTTGCCAGCAACGGGCGCCACCATTTGACCCTTATGTTCGAAAAAAGACGGCTTCATCAAGCTCGCTAAAGTCTCATCTGATTCAAATCCCGCCAAACTTGCAGTGGAGCGACGCAATTTCTGCAGATTTGAAAGATTTCGAACTTTCGTTTGATCAAGTTCAGAGACAATGTAAATTTTGGCTTTGTGTTCTTCGACTAAAAGATTTTCTTTTGATTTGATTTTTTGTTCAATACCCATCAGGTTTTCAACCTGTGCCTTCAGCTTCGCCCTCTGTTCTTTATAGATCGAAACGTTTTGCTGATATTCACGAATTAGCTGGAAATCGGCGTCAGTAATGATTTTTAGTCCATGCAAAACCCTGTCGACATCTGGTAGCGCCGTTTGCGAAAAAAGAATTCCGAGGTAACCATTCCCAGAAAGTTTATAGAGCGCGCGCAGGCGATTTTTAAGTTTAGATCGCTGCGAATCAATCTGTTGTTCAAGGGCTGCGATTAAGTGTGCCACCTGTTTGACATTGGCCTGAACATGGATCAATTCATCGGTCAGATGACTTTTCTCTTGAGTGACTTTTTTCATTTTTTGATTGAGAGAATAAAGCAGGCCCAAAATTTTTCGCTTTTGCGCTTCACTTTCAACCAGCGTTGTTTTGCTTTCATTGATTTTTTTGGCGATTTCTTTAATGTCTCGATCGGACGTTTCGGCCCCGCTGCTCACTGGAAGCACCACCAGACAGGTGAGTAAAAAAAGAAACTGTCGGTTAGTCAATTTTCAACTCTTTGGCTTGCGGCCCAACCGTCATTGAGCTGCCGAATTGTCAAATATGCACCGAGTGCACCTAATGACAGACCCCCGAGAACAATTAAAACGAGATAGAGTAGATTCAAGAAACTCAGCTGCCCGACGACTCTAGCAAAGACCAACGATCCCGCCATGAGGCCTTTTTCCCAAGAGAAAATAGCGTAATTAATTGCGACCGCAAAGATGGCGGCGGTCAAGCCCATAACGGCCCCTTCAAATACAAAAGGTAAGCGAATCATCCGATGCGTGGCGCCGACCAATTCGAGAATTTCAATTTCCTCAGAGCGACTCGAAATTGATGAATTGACTGAGTTGCAAACGACAAAGACGCTGCCGGCAATCAATATCACGATCAAAGCGAAGCCCGCCTTCATCAAAATATTTACAAAGGCTGAATAATTTTTGACCCAGCTTTGCCCGTAGGCCACATCATCTACCCCTTCAATACTTTCCATGCGCTTCGCGACTTTTTCAAGAAAGCTCGTATTTTCCAAAGATTTAAGTCCGTCTTTGAAACTGACTTGAAGGCTCGCCGGAAAAGGATGAGAAAACTCCATGTCACTGAGCAGATCCGGAGCATAGCTGGCCATCTGGGCTTTGAAATTCGTGACGGCTTCGGTTTTGTCTATGTAGGTCACACTTGCCACGTCACGCATTGTCTCGATCGCTGAGCGGATTTTGGGAATCTGGGCGTCGGTCACTTGATCCTTCAAATAAACTGTCATTTGTACTGACTCACCCCAGACAGCGAGAAAGCGTTTAAGATTAAATGAAAGCGTCATCACGAAACAAACGACGGCAAAAGTGGCTGATAAAACTGTCAGAGTCGCAAGCTGTGTGGCCGTGTGCTGAACCCAGCTGCGCCGAAAGCTCTTCCAATACGCATTGAACATTTCATTTCCTCACTGGTCGCTGGCGATACTACCGCCGCGAATTTCAACGATGCGCCGGGCTCGGCGTTTCACTAAGTCCAAATCGTGGGTCGCTACAAAAACTGTCGTTCCTTGTGCATTGACCTTGTCGAGTAAATCCATAATTTCTTCGCTGAGTTGGGGGTCGAGGTTTCCGGTCGGCTCATCCGCAATTAATACTCCCGGCTGATGAATCAAAGCGCGAGCGATGGCGACACGCTGCTGTTCTCCCCCGGATAATTGCTCCGGAAACTGATTTTTTTTATAGATCAGACCGACTTGTTCTAAAGTTTCTTCGACCTTTCGGCTCAGATAGCCAGATTTTTCACCCTTGATTTCCAGCGGGAGTGCGACGTTTTCAAAAACCGTTCGGCCCCTCAGCAAGCGAAAATCCTGAAAGACCACGCCGATCTTACGGCGAAAATACGGCACTTCATTTTGTTTAATTTCTCCGATGTTATAGCCGGCGATAACGACGGTCCCTGAACTCGGTCGATCAAACCCTGAAATCAAGCGAAACAAAGTCGTCTTCCCGGCGCCGCTTGGCCCAGTGAGAAAAAGAAATTCACCCTTTTGAACTTCTAAATCAACGTTGCTCAACGCGTGCGTGGGCCCCGGGTAGGTCTTATAGACATGTGAAAACTGTATCATTTATAGATTGTAACGAAAGCGCGAGTCGTCCTACAAGAGTTGACCGGAAACCAGGTGGTCTAGAATTTTCTGATGTTGCTCACGTAGAGCCAGACGAATAGCCTGAGGATCGCGGGCCAGGGCACGCGGCAGTACTTCCGCATAGGGTGTCTTAACACTAACGATGACGGCCCCGCTTTGATACACACGACTGACCAGAAATGGATTCTCTCTTCCCCAATCCTCGGTTTGCACGTGAAACGTGAGACCGCGGTATATAATGTCCGAATTGAATCCCTTTTCCATGCCCTTTGATTCTGCCTCAATAAAAGGCGGTTTGACAAGAACGCAATGAAAATTGTGTTTGGTTGGAACATCCCATTTTCGTCAATCAGTTTGACGCTATTTTGGGACTCGATTCGAAATAAAATCGTTTTACAAATTCAAGCGGTTTTTACTTAAAAGACCTCCGTTACCGACCGATAAGTTCGTAATGACTTCACATGAAAATATCGATTCGAGACGGCATCTCTTTCTCTTGGCAATTGCCCTTCTGACGGGATCAGTTGGCTGTAATATTACAACGACGACGTCAAGTTCGACGGTCTCGACAAAGACAGCCGCTGCCTATTGCCCCTATCTTCCGTCTTTGAGCTTTTCGCCGGCCATTACGGTCTCAGGTAAAGCCTGTTACCAGTACCGAGAAAATGGCAACGGTAAAGTTACCGACGGCGTTGAATTCGACGTGGGGACTCCTGTCACTGCGGGGAAAACCTACACAGTGACTTTTGGTGCCACTGCAAAAACCTTTACAGCAACTGTGACCTCCACGGTCAGCGACGTAGTGAATGGCTTGATCGCGGTCATCAATGCTGATGCCTCACTGGGTGTGACAGCGAGTTCAGGTTCAAGCATTTCGCAAACCACAGCCCTCTTTATCAAAAGCAACGACGGATGCAGCAAGTTTGTATATAATAACGTTGTTAATTTAACCGCCATCGATCACTGGCCGAAGCCAGTGCGATTTGCCGAAGTCAGGGTCACTGATTCCGGCGGCAATATCGTACAATGTGCGGAAACCGATGGCACGGGCGCGTATAGTCTGCCGTTGAAACAAAATTCAGGCACTTACAATGTGGTCCTCACCTCGCGGGCCAATAACAACAACGTTCAGGCCTATATTTTAAACGACCCCACGGATAACGTCGAGTATACATTATCAAAATCCGTATCAAGCGCCTCAAGTTCGAGCAATGTGAATATTGTTGCACCAGCGACCGGCACCCTTGAGGGCGCGGCCTTTCATATTCTCGATCAAATTCTGAATGCGAATATTTATCTTCGCACCTCCACCGCCGGTTGTAGCAATTCGGCAAACACCAATTATTTTCCTGGGTGCAGTACTTTTACAGTGGCACCGTTAATCAGCGTCTACTGGGCCAAAGGGGTCAACCCTGGTACTTACGTGGGCTCTTCCAGCGTCATTAGCTTTTACCTTCTCGGTAAACGGCAGCTCTATCTCGTAGGCGGCGTCAACGGCGATGTCGACTGTTCGGACACCGATCATTTCGACACCTCCGTCATCGTGCATGAATATGGTCACTTCATTGAAGACATGTACGCAATACCGGACAATCCGGGCGGCAGTCATAATGGCGATTCGATTATTGATCCGCGTTTAGCCTGGGGCGAAGGTTGGGCCGACTTTTTTCAGGCGGCTGTCACTGGCAATGCGTTTTACCGCGACACCTGGGGCAATGCCGATGGTCCTTGTCCGAATCATATTTTTATAAACTATGATATCCCCAACAACAACCCAGCGTTGGATGTGCCTGTGAATGCCGGCGAAGGAAATTTTCATGAGTTTTCGATCACCCGTGCCCTCTGGAATGGTCTGCTCACATCCGGCGGCGACGTCCTGGGATTTTCAGAAATTTGGACCACGGTCACCGCGCCCACGGGCATGAAAGCGAATACGAATCACTTTCGTAACGTTGCGAATTTTCACAGAACTCAAGATGCACTCCCTGGCCGCCATTCGTGGGCCACAGTTCGCTCGAATGAAAAGCAGATTACCACCTTGACCGACTACGCGACGCCTTTGGTGGCGGGCTCCTGTAGCGCGACCAGTATTCAAGGCGTAAAGGGCTCTAGCGATAATGGCAGTTTCTCAACTTCAAATCAGTTTTCCAGTAATGACTTTTACGATTTCGCGGTCACGTCGAGTGGCACTTACACGATCACATTGACTTACGATCGAAGTATGACCAATGCGCCAGATCTCGATCTCTATGTTTATTCGGAAAAATATGTTTACGGAAACAAAAATTCGATGGTGGCTTCAAGCGCCAACTCACCTCCGCCCAACGGACCTGATAACGGCGTGGAGTCGGTCGCGGTTGGGCTTGATCCCGGCCATTACATGATCAACGTGCAAGTTTATACAGGTGGCTCCACGGCGGGAGCAGCCACGACTTATAGTTTAAAAATTAATAACCAACTGATGTGTCCCAACCCATAAGCCAGGAAGTCTCACGATGTCGAATCAACCGATGCCCTACGATACTCCACTTCATATCGCCATCAAATTTTTCATCGGCGCCATTGTCGCCTCATGCCTGATTGCCTTCGTCCACAATCTTCTGAAAGAAGATAAGCCGACGGCGGCTCGTGGACTCGCTTCAAAACCTGATTCAATGATCATCGCTCCTGAAAAAACCAAAGACTTTACTAGTTTGAACAGTTTCGAAATTGCGATTAGCGGTAAACGCCACTCGCCTCTTGAGGTGCAAATTTTAGGGGACACGAAAAGTCCTTCGGAAGTGGGACGACCGTTTCGCTTAAGAGGAATTATCACTCCTGCGATGGGTTCAGATCTCATCAAAATTAAATGGGTCTTGCCGCCGCAAGTGCAAATGCTTTCAGGCCAAATCGAAGATGAAATCAACCGAGCACAAAAAGGTGAAAGTAAAGAATTTGAGGTCACTGTGGTTTCAAATACCGCAGAAAATCAGCAGATTCACCTGACGGCCTATGAAGTCATCAATGGCGAAAATGTCGGAAATATCGCTCAGTACAACACGGTCTTGCAACCGGTGGTGAACACCACAGATCAGACGGTCGACAAGATGCATAGCGAGGGTGCCAATCAGGAACCTGCGCAATCTACATTCGTTCAATAGAGTTTCTTTAGGCCCGTGGATTTTCCGGGCATACCCAATTTTAAATCTGTCTTATGAGGTTTGTGAGTCTATTATATAAGCCTTGAAAAGGGGATTGCCATTGAGCAAAATAACCGGACAGCCGCGGTCGAGAGCTTTTTTTGGGCTACTTCCGATTATATAAAAGATGTTATAGAAAAAATTAAAGTGTGCAAAAGGTAGTTCTTTGACTGCGGCCGGCCCATCCTCAAACCGTGGTAATCTCAATCTCCGGATCGAACTGCTCTCGCAAAATCCCTTGGATCGCCTCAAGTGTCGCCGACGTCGAACTCGGGCAAGTGCCACAAGCCCCTTCATAGCGCACCTCCAAAATATGATCCTTCAGCTGAATCACCTCGATATCGCCGCCATCACCCTGCAAAAAAGTCCGCACAGTTCGATCAAGAATTTCTTCGATTTGCTGGATCTCTGGCGGCTTCATTGAGCGATCGGCTTTTTTGCGTTCATCGTCCATCAAAAAAGCGGGGTCATGCATGGGCAGACGGCGCTGCAAAAGGGCCGTTGCCTCAAGACGCAAAGTATCGACATCAGTTTCTTCGGCGAAAGTCACGGTCACGACATTCTCAAAAAAATGCAGCTGGCGCACACCTTCAACCTGAAACAGGTCATTTGCCAAGGGGATGTGCGAGGCTTCGCTGGGTCGTACAAAAGTCGCTTTACCGGTGTCTTTGAGGGTGCGATTGACAATGAACTTCAGGGCATTGGGATTTGGCGTCGGCTGAACGCGCACCATGATTTCATCCATTAGAAAAACTCCTTCGCCTTAAGCAGACTCTTGACCAAAATGTCGATTTCTTGTCGGGTATTATAGATTGAAAATGAGGCGCGCGCCGTCGCCGTAATGCCAAAGCGCTTCATCAACGGTTGCGTGCAGTGGTGACCGGTCCGGATCGCCACACCTTCGCGGTCAATCAGACTGCCAATATCAGAAGGATGAGCGCCAGCAATGACAAATGAAATGATGCTGGTTTTATGTGGAGCTTCACCAATAATGCGCAAACCAGGGATCGTTTTCAATTGTGCCGTCGCATAATGCAAGAGATCCTGCTCATGCGCAGCTGATTCTTCCATACCAATCACTTGAAGGTATTCCAGCGCCGCGGCCAAGCCGAGAGCATCGGCGATTGCTGGTGTGCCAGCTTCAAACTTCTGTGGCGAACCAAGGTAGGTCGTTTTAGTAAAAGTCACATCGCGGATCATACTGCCGCCTCCTTGATACGGAGGCATCATGTCTAAGAGCTCAGCTTTGCCGTACAACACGCCGATGCCATAAGGAGCAAAAATCTTATGGCCAGAAAAAGCCAGAAAATCACAATCAAGTTTTTGCACATCTACTGGCAAATGCGAAACCGCCTGGGCCGCATCGATCAAAATCTTCGCTCCGGCTTGATGAGCGGCCGCGATGAACTTTTCAATTGGTGTGATCGTACCAAGAGTGTTGGAGCACCAAGACAGTGCCACCATTTTAGTTTTGGCTGATAAGAGCTGCTGAAAGTGATTGAAATCGATTTCACCAGAATCCGTAACATGAATAACTTTAATCAGGCAGCCACGCTCCTCGGCAATCATCTGCCAAGGCACGATATTGGAGTGATGCTCAAGCTCCGAGAGAATAATCTCATCACCGGCTTGAAAGAATTTTCGTCCATAAGTTTGGGCGACGAGATTAATTGATTCAGTGGTGCCGCGGGTGAAGATGATTTCTGCTGAATCCTTCGCTTTTAAAAAATCCCGGGTGAGGTCACGGGCACGCTCAAATGCTACTGTGCCCTCACTGCTAAGAAAATGCGCGCCCCGGTGGACATTGGAGGATTCAAATTCATAATAATCTGAGAGTCGATCAATGACCTGAATTGGTTTCAAGGTAGAGGCGGCATTGTCGAGATAAACCAAAGGCTTTCCGTAAACCTCGCGGCTGAGAATCGGAAAGTCCTGGCGAATTTTCTCAACATTGTAGCCCTGGCTCATTTGCGCGCCCCCAAGGAGAAAAATTTCTCTTCGATAAATGGGCTCACACGTTTTTTTAAGGCTTCATTCTTCATGCTAAAAACGACGTCTTGGGCAAAGCCAAGAGCAATCATCCGTTCAGCCGTTTGCTGATCAACAGCCCGGGTTTGAAAGTAAAACAATTGCTCCGCATCCATTTGCCCAACTGTCGCGCCATGCGAAGCTTTGACATCATCGGCATAAATCTCAAGTTCTGGCTTGGAATCGACTTCAGCCTTGGCGCTCAAAAGCAGATTCTTATTCAATTGGACGGCATTTGCTTTTTGTGCATCCTGATGAATCCATACCCGCCCATTAAAGACCGCCCGCGAACGATCATCCAAAATGCCTTTGTACAATTGCGAACTAACGGTGTTGCCGAGCACATGTTCAATCGAAGTGTGATTATCGACATGTTGCTCATTTTGAACAATATAAAGCCCATTCACGACCGCCTCGGCCGCTTCGCCGTTCAGGCGAACACTCAGATCGTGGCGCGAAAGTTTTGCTCCGAGAGAAACCTGATGCGTTTCAAGCCAGCTCCCGCGGCCCAACTCTGCTTGGGTTTGGCTGAAATGATAAGTTTCAGGGCCTTCTATTTGCAGTTTACAGTGTGACAGCCGTGCGCCCTCATCAAGAACTAAATCAGTCACGGCATTTGTCATAAAATGTCGATTGTTCCCTGCGCCATAGACCTCAAGGAGTGCGGCTTCAGACATTTTCTCGCTATAAACATAGATTCGCGGCGTGGCCATCTGAAAGGCCATTTCATCCGAGCCGCTGGAAAGATAATAGACTGTGATCGGCTGCTGTGCGACCACTGCGGACTTTGTGATTCGAATCAAAACTGCTTCTTCGCTGAGTTCAAAATTCAGAGCGCCAAATACGGTTTGGTTTTTCAGGCTGGCTGAAGAAAAGCGCGCCAATTCCTCAAGAGCGTTTTCAGGCCCCGTTTGCGAGAGCAGCTGGATATGGACGCCATTTTTTTCTGGAGAAAAGTTCGATAATTCTGACGAGAATCGACCATTGACGAACACTAACTCGGCGAGCGAATCTGGTTGCCGGAGGATTCCGAGCGGTGCTGCAGCTAGAGTCGCCGGCCGCGCCAGAGTGATCTCATTCTCAGCAAGAGCCGCAATATTCGTGTATTTCCAGGCCTCGTTGCGTTTAGTTGGCAAACCTTCCGACAACCATAATTCACTGGATGCTCGCGAATAGGCCTTCAGCCAGGGCAAGGCGCCCGCCAGTTTTTTCACGCCTACTGGCGCATTGGCCCGATTGGCGAGAAGGGTGTCGAATGAGGAAATCTCGGACCGGCTCATTTCACCAGCCAATCATAGCCCTTTTCTTCGAGCTTCAGAGCCAGTGATTTATCGCCTGTTTCGATAATCCGTCCGCCAGCGAGCACATGAACAAAGTCAGGCGAGATATAATCTAAAAGACGCTGATAGTGCGTGATTAAAATATAAGAATTATCCCGAGTCTTGAGCTTATTCATACCATCGGCCACAATCCGCAAAGCATCAATATCAAGTCCAGAATCAGTTTCATCTAAGACCGCCAAACGCGGCGACAACACCGCCATTTGCAAAATCTCATTGCGCTTTTTTTCGCCTCCAGAAAAACCGCTATTCACGGCCCGATCAAGAAAGCGATCGTCCATAGAAACGATCGACATTTTCTTTTTCAAAAAATCAGCGAAATCAGCTTCACCCATTTCAGCTGCACCCTGGTGTTTAGCCACGGCATTAAATGAGGTTCTTAAGAAAGCCAAATTGCTGACCCCCGGTACTTCAACCGGATATTGAAATGCCAGGAACACACCCTCTTTGGCACGCTCATCTGGCTTAAGTTCCAGCAAGTTTTTCATCTGAAAATTGATGTCATACAAAATCGAGCCTTGTGTGACTTCATATGAGGGATGGCCGGCGATGACTTTGGAGAGCGTGCTTTTACCCGAACCGTTAGGGCCCATGATGGCATGAATTTCACCGGCTTTAACCGAGAGATTTAGGCCCTTCAAAACTTCTTTGCCCTCAACGGCCACATGCAGATCTTTAATTTCTAACACTGATCTCTCCTTAACCAACACTGTTTTCAAGTTTCATCTCGATGAGCTTCACGGCTTCAACCGCGAACTCAAGAGGTAGGTGCTTGAAAACCTCTTTACAAAAACCATTCACGAGCATTGATATGGCACCTTCTGAATCCAAACCGCGCGATTGCAGATAGAAAATCTGTTCAAGCGAAATTCGTGACGTTGTCGCTTCATGCTCGAGAATCGCTGATTTATTGCGAACTTCAATATACGGAACCGTTGCTGCACTCGCTCGATCGCCAACCAGCATCGAGTCACACTGCGAATAATTGCGGGCGTTTTCAGCCGAAGGCATGATTTTCACTTGGCCACGATAGGTGTTTTTCGAGTGACCGGCCGAAATGCCTTTAGAGATAATCGTGCTTTTGGTGTTTTTTCCGATATGGATCATTTTCGTGCCGGTATCGGCCTGCATATAATCATGTGTGAGAGCCACTGAGTAAAAGGCTCCTTGGGATTCATCACCGAGCAAAATACAGCTGGGATACTTCCAAGTGATTGACGAGCCTGATTCCACTTGCGTCCAAGAAATTTTTGAGCGTTTGCCTGCGCATTTTCCGCGCTTGGTGACGAAGTTATAGATTCCGCCACGGCCCTCTTTATCGCCAGTGTACCAGTTTTGTACCGTTGAATATTTAATCTCCGCATCATCGTGAGCAATCAATTCAACCACGGCCGCGTGCAGCTGATTTTCATCTCTCTGAGGTGCTGTGCAGCCCTCAAGGTAGTTCACGAAACTTCCCTCTTCGGCGATAATCAAGGTCCGTTCAAACTGACCGGTGCCTTGGGCATTGATACGAAAATACGTCGAAAGGTCGATCGGACAAGTCACGCCCTTCGGAATATAAACAAATGAGCCATCAGTAAAGACCGCCGCATTTAAAGCTGCATAGTAATTATCCGATACCGGAACAACCGAGCCCAGATACTTTTTCACCAATTCAGGATGCGTATGCAGCGCCTCAGAAATAGAGCAAAAAACGACTCCGTGCTTTGCCAGGGTATCTTTATGAGTGGTGCCGACCGAAACGCTATCAAATACGGCATCGACGGCCACACCACTGATGCGCTTTTGCTCTGAGAGCGGAATCCCCAAGCGCTCAAAAGTTTTTACCAACTCCGGATCAAGCTCCTCGAGACTTTTCGGGCCTTCTGATTTTTTCTTAGGAGCTGAATAATAACGTATGTCTTGAAAATCGATTTCTGGATACTGCACATTCGCCCAAGCTGGCGACTTCATCGTCAGCCAGTGATGATAGGCCTTGAGGCGATAATCGAGCATCCACGCTGGCTCATTTTTCTTCTCAGAAATTAGGCGAATAATGCCTTCGTTGAGACCCTTAGGGACAGTGTCGGTTTCAATGTCGGTGACAAAACCGTATTTGTAATCTGTGTTGAGACCGGCGGTTTTGCTATCCATTTAAATTCCTTAAGCTGGCCTCAGAGGAGGCCGCCTTTTTAGTTTCAAGTAGCTCGCCAACCGACAGGCCCCGGTAAAACTCAATGAGTTTGCGATTCAAATGACTAACGGGTGAGACAATATTGCACGTCTCGCGAATTTCGCAGTGCGAGTCGCCCTTTTCATGAAGACATTTGGCGACCTCAACCGGGCCTAAAATCATTTGCATCAATTCGTAAAGCGAAACGCGGGTAAGATCTCGAGTAATTTGATAGCCGCCATAGGCTCCGTGCTCGACCCGCAAAACCCCATTTTGCGCGAGAATCTGCATGACGCGAGCCGTGGCATCAAAAGGTGACCCATAGGCACTTGAGACTTCTTTGGCCGTGGTCAATTCACCGGGTTGTTTGGATCGCATATGTTTCAGCCCCATGAGGGCATATTCGACTTTGCGATTAATTTTGTTCATTTTTACCTTTGCGTCCAGTATCTTGCGGCACCTAACTCGTAACACTAAAGCACAGCCACAAGTCGAATGAAGCAGGGCAAACTACCTGGACGCCTAAGGAAAGTAAACGAAAAGTCCCAAAAAATCAATTTAATTACGCTTAAATTTAGCGTATATAAGCCACAGAGTAAGCGAAGATTGTTTTAATATTTAATAGTAAAATCAGGAATTTAAAAATGGCACGCCTCATTCAGTCCACTCTGGCAATACTCATAGCTATTTCATTCTGTTTAGTTTTTAGCTGGTTTTCACTGCGCTCCTCAGGCCTCGCGACGCCGCATGTGCCCTTGAAGCATCCATTTTTTGCCAATGAAAAACCCGGTAACCATCTGTTAATTGCCTACCGCGGAGCTTCTCTGAGTGCTCCAGAAAACACGATTCCCGCCTTTGAATTGGCCGCCCAGGTAAACCCGAACGTGATTCTTTGGGCCGATGTGCAATTGAGCAAAGACGGGGTTCCGGTGGTCTTCAGTGATACCGAACTTCATGAATCGGGCATCCGAACTGGCTCTGTTCGCAACACGGATTTTGCGGATATGGAGAAAATCGATCCAGGCGAGTTGTTCAAAAACATTCCCGGTGCGGCGACTTATCAGGGAAAAGGCGTGAAAGTTCCAACCTTGCCTGAGCTGATTGAGAAGTTTCCGCAGCGACGCTTTGTGCTCAATTTTCCGCAGTATCAGCCCGGGCAAGACGTCACCATCGGACGCGTGCTACGTGGCTTGAACATCGGTGATCGCATTATTTTGCAATCACCGGTCGATGGCTTTTTAAAGGACATGCGTGAAATTGAAGCACTTTGGCTTTTTGGCACGAGCCAAGCACAAATCACGCAATTTCTGTTGTGGGCGGGCGTGGGCCTTGAGTCTGCGGCGAAAATTCGCGGTGACGTTTATATTTCACCACTTCTTCAGGGCAAAAGGCATCTCCTCAATATTGATTTAGTTTCTGAAATCCACCGTCGGCAAATGCGCGCCTTTGCAGGCCCTGCGGATAATGATGCCGACGTTCATCAACTCTTGGAAATGGGCGTGGATGGAATCATCACGCGTGATCCAGTGAAGTTCGCGCCGTTGGTTTATAAATAGAGCCTGGCGCGAAACCTCATTCGAGCCGCTTTCGCATAAGAATCGCTTATCTCTTCGTTGGGCCGACTTCGGTTAGCGCCTCTGGCTAGCCGCGCGTCGGC
>JAYVXN010000317.1:0-14778 GCA_043785085.1 Bdellovibrionales bacterium
TTTCTGCGCCATCGCGGCGCAGAAAGAGAGAGCCGGGGGAGTTATTGTTTTATTTTTTAGAAAATTCCCTTTCGGGGCGATGTTATTTTTTCTCGTAAAAACGGGGCTCGGGTGCGGGGCTCGGGCTCCCGCGCAGTGGCCTGCGCGGATTTTTGGCGTGCACTGCTGATCTGGATCGCGGGCACGACTCAACGCCAAGCTGCGAGGACACCTACGGCGCAAACTCAATCTCCTCCTCAGGCTCCGGCTCTTCCACCACCAAAACCTCAAACTTGCGAAAGTGCGCGCGTCGCAAAAAGAAATACAGAGTGCCGCAAACCAGGCCCAAGATGATTCCGTAAAGGTGGGCTGAGTAGCTGACGTTTTGTTCAAACGAGGTCGGCGCAAAAAGCATGAGACCCACGCCAAAAAAACGCAAGATCCTTTGCGTGAGACGCTGATTGCGGCCAATAAAGAAATACAGGCTCAACCACAATCCGCCCATGGCGTAGATCATGCCCGAGGCGCCGATGAGTTGCTGCTCAGGTGGATAAGAATAAATGGTCAGGGCATTGCTGATGACCCCCAAAACAAAAGTCAGCAACGGAAAAACCACCCAGCCGAAATAGCCATAGAGAAAATAGCCGAGGATGAAAAACAAAATCGAATTAGATAGTAAATGCTGAAGATCGGCGTGCGCGAGAAGAGCGAAAAAGAGCCTGGCGTACTGACCGTGGTCAAATACTAAATCATAAGACGCTGGCCACTTGTCTTGCACGCCTTCATAGTTTTGCAAGAACACGCCGGTGGCAAAAAACAAAAGTGTCGTCATCATCATAATGATCATCGAGCTCTGCGGATCAGGCTTTTGCCCCAAGAGTGTTGCCTTAATGACGGTACGGCGGGGTGGAACAGGCACTTCATTCATTTAGCGGCCACGAATCTCTGCGACGAGAGCATTGTACAGCAGCAACAAATCATCATTGGTCTTGCGCAAACGGCCGACGACGTTGTGGGCGATTTTTCGATAAACTGGCAACGCCCATTCCGGATGATCTTTAGAAAATTTCTCAAAGTCAGCGCGGCCTAAAAGCAGACATTGGCACTGGGTATCACAGCGAATCGTGGCAGAACGTTTTTCGGCCTCTAAAAGCCCCGTTTCGCCAAATGCGGGATGTTTATCACCATGGAGGATAAACACCTTGTACTCATCACCACCCGGAGTTTGTTTGAAAATGGCCGCAGTCCCTGAGATGAGAATATACATCTCCGTACCTTCGGTGCCTTCTTTGATGATATCATGGCCTTTGTTAAACACTTTTAAATGCATGATGAGCGCCAACGCATCGAGGGCCGCTGGCACCTCTTTGATATCGGCAAAGATGCCGACACTTTTTAAATGATCAGGTGAGGGCTTGGTATTAGGATGCTCGATTGGTAAGCTCTTTGCCGTGAACATGGCTTGCTCCCTCTGAAATGCGTTTAGCAATGACGATGGCCATTGAGCCTTCACGTACGATGTATTCTGGATCGGGATTGAAAATCGGGTGATTACAGCGCAGCTCTTTGACGGATTTCAGGTTTTGCACCAGTTGCGCCATATCTGGAGTTTGCTGGGCGCGCCTGAGAGCCAGCTCTTTAATGGTGTGGCTATTGCCGCTGTTTTCGAGAATACCGATGATTAAGACATTCGGGTCATCCAGTTCAATATCGCGTTTGAGTTCAACGTATTTTCGTCCGTAAAACCGCTCCGGAATATCCAGAGAGGTGATATGCGCGGAGGTCTTACTATCGAGTAGGTCTAAGACAATATTGGCAATTCCGGTGCCGCTCGAAGCATTGCCGAGGAGCAGGCGGCTGTACTCGCTTGAATAAATAATTTCGCTGACGTTAGCGAGTTTTAAATAATGATCCATTTTGGGGTCAAGAATTTCAGCGGTGACGAGAGTTCCACGGGCAATGTTTGAAATCGTCATGGCCGTCATGATCGTCCGAGCGTCGACTTCCGTGGCCGTGGGTGGCTGACCGGTTGGACCTGGGGAGCGATCGGCGAGAATCAGGATTTTTCGGGCGCGCTCGGGTGCGGCCCGGCGCAGATTGATCTCGCTGAAGTGGTCGCCCATGATGATTTGCAAGTCATTTAAGCGCGCATCAGAAGTGATCGAATCCACGGTTGGCTGAGTGATATTGGCGATGATGATGATGTTGTTGGAGGTGAGTTCTGGATTGAACTGCAGGATATGCGTCAGAAGTTCATACATATTCTCATTCCAGCCACAGATCACAAAGTGATCCTCAAGTTTATTCGTATCCACAAAACCCCTCCCGTCACGTAAAGCCTGTTCTAAAAAGATTGAAGAAATTTTCGCGGTAATCACACCCACGCAGGCGACGCCACAGACCATGAGCAGACCGGCTATGAATCTGCCTTCTTGCGTGATCGGGTATTTATCGCCGTAACCGACTGTGAGCATGGTGACGATGCCCCACCAGAGTGCATCGTTATAGGAATTGATATTACTGTCTTTGATTCCGTGCTCAGCTAAAAACACAAAGTACGCGGAAATAAACCAAACTGAGCAAAGAACGAAGAGCACGCTCCACACGACATGCTTCCAAAACGTCGCCACAGCTTTTTGCTTCAAAGCTTTGAGACTCAGGCGTTTCCACCAGGAAACACTAGGTGCTCGTTTATGATGAGTTTTCTTTGTTTTCGCGAATTTCATCTAAGAGTAGATCGGCAAAAATCAGTGAAAAAATGAGGGTCTAATCCGAGGTAAGACGTTCGTCTGGCTTGGCGAGTGCAGTCAGTGCGAGTGCCGAAATAATCAAAACACCACCCCCTAATTGAAGGGGCGTGAGGCGTTCTTTTAAAATCAATCCCGCAAAAATCGCAGCCGTCAGAGGCTCAACGGTACTGAGGAGTGAGGCTTGACTGTTTCCGAGTTTTTGCAATCCGGCTAAGAAGAGAATCATCGGGCCAATGGTGCAGACCACCGCTAAAGAAAAAATCAGCGACCAGTCGAGAATTGTAAATTCGAGAACTCGGTGTAGATTCGGGCGGTGAAAGACGAACAATCCCAGACTAGCAAAGGTGATCACGTAAAGGCCTGATGTGAGTGGTGAAATATTTTTCTGCAGGCGGCTTGAAAGCAAAATATATGAAGCGTAACAAGCAGCAGCAGCAAAGCCCATTAGGACCGAGAGCCAGGAATCGATGCGCGTCTCGCCCCAAAGTAAAATCCCTAAACCCAAAGAGGCTAGTGGCAGTGCGAGCCAGCCCTTTGGTCCAGGATTTTCTTTTAAAAAAACTGCGGCACCCACGGTGACCAACGCGGGGTAAGTGTAGAGTAGCAAAGCCGCCAGCGATGCTGAAACGCCTTGGATGGCACCGAAATACAAACTCGCAAAAACCGCATAGCCAAAAATTCCCAAAAAAGCACAAACCAAAACTTCGCGCCAAGAGGCTTTAATCAGCCGAGGTTGAAAAGTCAGCACCCCAAGCCACAAAAGGGTGGCGGCACAGAGAAAACGGCAACTTAAGAGCTCACCAACGGTGAAGCCGCGTTGAAAAGCAAGTTTGCCGAAAATGCCAAGAAAGCCAAAGCCGAAACCGGCCAGGCAAACTTGGGTAATGCCGCGCAAACGTCGCTCGTTCTTCATGCCGATATTGTGACAGTGAATTACAATTTTTTCAAGACATCAGCGGAATCTCAACCCGGCCATTTTGGTACTCATTTTTCTTCATCAGAGTCGAATTGCTCAGACGAAGTTTCACCCAATTGATAATACCACCGACCATGATGATGTTTTTTTGCCGCTCCGAGAGGCTATAGGTGAGTCGGTAAATGCTGTTCTGCGTGCGATTCAGAGCATTGATTTCTTGGCTCTTCATAATCAACGAATGCAGATCGTGAATTTCGATCAGGTCACCGGAGCGAACCTTTTCGTAGTCCTGACGATCTTTAAAGCGCAGCGGAAGGACTCCGAAATTCACGAGGTTTTGTTCATGAATGCGGGCAAAGCCGAGGGCTAAAACCGCGCGCAAACCGAGAAAACGCGGCGCTAAGGCGGCGTGTTCGCGGCTTGAGCCTTGGCCGTAATTTCCGCCGGCGACTAGGCAGTGGCCGGCTTTGCGGCTTATATCGCGAGCACGTTTTGGATAGCTCGGATCACATTGTTCAAAGGCAAACTCGGCAATTTTTGGAATATTGCTTCGGTAGGGCAGTACGCGGGCTCCGGCCGGCATGATTTCATCTGTTGAGATATTATCGCGAAGTTTCAATAAAACCGGCATGGTCAAAAAATCTGGTAAAGGATCAAAGGTGGGCAGGCCAGCAATATTGGGTCCTTTTTGCAAGTTAGTTTGGGCCGCTTCTTCTATTGAAAGCGGCTTCAGGAGAAGTTCGGCATTCACATCGACTTGTTGCGGTTCAACGATTTTGGGATACGGAATTTTCAGTGAGCGCGGGTCGGTGATGACGCCAAAGATCGCGCTGGCCGCCGCAGTTTCAGGGCTGACCAGGCAAACTTTGTCTTCTTTGGTTCCGGATCGCCCTGGAAAATTTCGCGGCACCGTGCGCAGGCTTAATTCGTGAGTTGCCGGGGCTTGCCCCATGCCAATGCAGCCGTTGCAACCTGCCTGATGCACTCTTGCACCACTGCGAATCAGTTGCAGAAGGTGACCATCGCGAATGAGGAGTTCCAACAATTGCCGAGAGGTCGGGTTCACATCAAATGAAACTCGTGACGGAATTTTTCGGCCTTTGACGATTTCAGCGGCAATGGCAAAATCGCGGTAGCCTGGATTAGCGGACGAGCCAATATAGCTTTGATAAATTTTCTCGCCCGTGACTTCAGCGACACGTCGAACATTTCCGGGGCTTGAGGGCATGGCAATCATCGGTTCAAGTTTACTGAGGTCAATCTCTTCTTCAATGTCATATTGGCAATCGGAATCGGCCTTTATTTCTCGCCAGTCACTGGGGCGGTTTTGCAAATGAAGAAAGCGTAAGACTTCTTCATCGCTCGGAAAAACTGTCGAGGTTGCGCCGAGTTCTGTGCCCATATTGGCAATCACATGCCGATCCATCGCAGAGAGATGCGCAAGTCCTGGTCCATGATATTCGATGATCCGGCCCATACCGCCACTGACTCCGTGACGACGCAAAAGCTCCAGGATTAAATCCTTAGCACTGACCCAGCTCGGGAGTTTTCCGGTAAGATGAATGCCCCAAATCTCAGGCATTTTAATATAAAGTGGTTCACCGCTAATGGCGAGAGCCACTTCAATACCGCCGCTACCGATGGCGAGCATGCCGATACCTCCAGCGGCTGGGGTGTGTGAGTCTGAGCCAAGTAAGAGCTGACCGGGGATGCCAAACCGCTCTTGATGGACGGGGTGACTCACGCCATTTCCGGGGCGACTATACCAAATGCCGAACTTCTGACACGCACTGAGGAGAAACAAATGATCATCAGCGTTCTTATGGTCTTCTTGCATGAGATTATGATCAACATATTGGACGCTGACTTGGGTTTGTGCACGCTTCAGACCCATGGCTTCTAATTCGAGCATTACCATGGTGCCGGTGGCGTCTTGAGTCAGGGTTTGATCGACCTTCAGGCCGATTTCTTCTCCCGTTTTCATTTTGCCGTCGACTAAGTGTGAGTGAATGAGTTTTTGCGCGACATTGAGTCCCATGTTAGTCTCCTCAGAAATAAATACGCCACCGCCTTCACGGTAGTGAGCGAAGCAGTTCTGAGTCAAAGGAAGAAAACGTGGAATTAGTCTCATGGAATGTCAATGGAGTGCGCTCCATCTATAAGAAGAATTTCTTAAAATGGTTTTTGCAAACCAACGCCGATTTAGTGTGCATGCAAGAGGTGAAATGTCACCCCGAACAAGTCGCTGAGGAAGAGTTTCTGCATCCGGGAGGATTTCATTCATTTTGGCATCCAGCAGAGAAGCCAGGATACAGTGGTCTGGTGGTTTACAGTCGCACCGAGCCGCTGGCGGTGACGGCGGGGCTTGGTTTGCCGGAGTTTGACAGCGAGGGGCGGGTTTTGAGCTTGGAGTTTAAGGATTTTACTCTCGTGAATGCTTATTTTCCGAATTCACAGCGCGAGCATACGCGCTTGCCGTATAAACTGCGATTCTGCGCCGCGATCTTCGCACACCTTGAGGCACTGCGTGCGCAAGGAAAGAATGTTCTCATCTGCGGAGATTTCAATATTGCCCATAAAGAAATCGATTTGAAGAATCCCAAAAGTAATCAGAATAACGCAGGCTTTTTACCGCAGGAGCGCGCCTGGCTGGATGATTTCATTAAATCTGGCTACACCGATACCTTTCGCCAATTCGAACCCGGTCCCGGACACTACACCTGGTGGAGCTACCGCCCCGGAGTACGTGAGAAAAACATTGGTTGGCGTCTGGATTATTTCTTTAGCAATCAGGAGTTTTCAGATCGCTTGCAATCGGCCGCGCACCTGTCCACTGTGATGGGTTCAGATCACTGTCCAGTCTTTTTGAAGCTGAGAAACTGAGTCGATGAAGCTGGTTGAGTGCCAAGCGGCTCGCCCGGATCTTGATCAATCAACAAAATTAAATTAATTGCTTGGTAGCTGCTTTCTTGCAGCTCAGTCAGAGACGCTTTGGCATTTTCTTTGAGAAACGGAAAATTTTCACGATTGGCTGTTTGCAAGAGCTCCAGAGCTTGATTGGCGTGGCGAAGCTGATCGTGCATTTCTGACATTCGCGTGCGCAAACGTGAAAGCTTAGGTGAGGCATCGAGCATCTCGGCGCGCTCACTGAGATTATCAAAAAGTATCGCTGTCTTTAAAAGCTGATGATGCACATAGGAGATAAACGTGCGGCGTTGAGTCTGTTCCAGCAAGCGGCATTCCAGTGTGCTGGTGGGAAAGGTGCTTGACGGCATCACTGGTGCGGCCGAGGCCTTCGCAAAAAAGGCCAGCCACAGCAGACTGAGAACTCCGAAGAATTTTGCGAATAGTCGAACCGGAAAAAATGCCAGGCTGGAATCTGAACCCAGCGGTAAAAGGCGAGATGATTGATTCAGCTGAGCAACTTCGAGAATGACGATGTTCATGATAACCTCCCACGGTTGCTCACTATGGCGAACAAAATGCCTCAGGGCCCGTCTTTTTAATGTCACGGCGATGTGTAGAATTCTTGGCAATTGGGGCGGGCAATGTGCACAAATTTATACTTATATTGTTTGTGCGCTTGAAGATCGTGGTGAAAATGCTCCTAGAGTTAAGGAGAGGAGGTCTTATGAAGATGGCTTTGTTTCTAGCCGTGGCGTTGTGTTCGCAGTTCACGGTGGGAGCCCCTCTCTCGACGGCTCGCGTACAAGAAAAGCTGAGTTTTAAAATCGATCAGATTGAAGAGGCCACGCAGCAAATGCGCCCCGAGGTTGAAGAGGCTCTTGAGCCAGTGCTGGCAGAATTGCGGGAGGAGCTCGCATCAGCGAAAAGTCAGCCAGATTTAGGCCGCGTTGAAGCCAATGTCGTTCAGTTGACCATTGCGCTGAATGATTCTCTCGCTTATGAATGAGGGCGTTTTTCGCCTTTGACCCAGGCGGTGATTGAGAGTTGCATGGCTTTTTCAGCACTGATGCCAAGCTCTTTGACCTGAGACTTAGGGACCACCAAAGTGTATCCGCCAACCGCATAACTAAAGGGAACAAAGACGACGAGCTTATTGTCGAGCGCTGAGTTTTCCGGAAAATCATCAAAGCGGTCTCGGGTCACTAAGCCCATAACCGAAGCTCCGACTCCCGGGAGTTCGACTAAGACGGCACGTTGGGATTTTTCTTTCTCTGAATGCGCGAAGAGATTCATCACGTCGCGAATCGGCGAGTAGACCGCTTTGAAAAACGGCACCTGTTGCAAACGTTCTTCGAGCCAGATAAGAAATTGTCCGGTGAGGTAATTATTGGCGAGAATACCGACGATAAATATAAAAAGCACGCCAATCAACACACCTTCACCAGGAAAGTAAAGTGCTGCGGGCAAGAGCTGGCGTAGCGGCTCACCGAGAGTTCCTTCGGCCTTACTGGCAATCCAGGCCAAAAGGTAAAGCGTGATCAGAATCGGCAAACTGGTCAGCAATCCTTGAATGAAAACCCGATAAAGAAATTTCACGTGAATACTTCCTTTTTTTTTAATTGTAGCACTTCTCAGAATATAGAATTGAATTCAAGTCATACCGGGCTGGACCTGAGACCTGAATCAAGGTTTTATTTTGCAATAGAGATGTTGCGACCTTAAGCTGAGAAAGAATTCAAACCAACACGACGACTCACTTAGCTTATGATTCGAGGAGGCCCAACATGTATTCTGTTCGTAAAATTTCGCTTTTAGTCGCAGGACTTGCGCTGGTACTTTCACTTCCGCTCACAGCTCGTGCTGAAGACGACGAAGCGCAAACGACCGATAGCTCGTCGACGGCAGCTCCAGAGAGCTCTGGCGATAGCAACTATCACAATATGAAAAATGCCACGACCGTTGCCAAACGCGGCAAGAAGAAAAAGAAAAAAGGTCATAAGAAATCGCATTCTTCTGACAGAATGTAAGATCAGCCTCTGATCGATTCAATTTAAAGTATTTAATCCAAGGCGACTGACGAAAGTGAGTCGCCTTCGTATTTTTGATTTCGGACTGCCATGAACTGCACTGAAAATATTCGACAAGATTTAAAATTCTCTACAATTGATGCCGTCTTCTGGAGTCTGATGGTGGGCGCTGGCGAAACTTTTTTTGCAGCCTTTGCGCTCGCCAATGGTTGCAGTGATGTAACCGCTGGTTTGGTGGCGGTCGTACCGTTTTTGGCGGGCTCAGTTTTGCAACTCGTTTCGCTCTCGGTACTTAAGCGGCTTGGCTCCTACCGGCTCTGGGTTTCGGGTTGCGCGATAGGCCAGGGCCTGACCTTTATTGTTCTCGGTTACTTTGCTTTTCAACAGCACATCGGCACGCCGCTACTGTATTTCTTGGTTTCGCTCTATTGGGGCTTCGGCATGGGTGCTGGACCTGCCTGGAATTCGTGGATCACCAGTTTGGTACCATGCGGATTGCGCACTCGTTACATCGCCAAACGAAATCATCTCTCACAAAAAGCGCTTCTTCTCTGTTTGATCGTCAGCGGTTTTTATCTCGATTGGGCCGAGCGCCATCATCAAGAGTTTCAAGCTTTTGCTTGGCTGTTTATCATCGCAGGTGCCGCCCGACTCATTTCTAGCTACAGCCTTCTTCGCCACAGCGAGGGTCGTCTGACGGTCAATGAACAAACGCGGATAACTCCGTCAGACTTGCTCAAGCGGGTGCGCTATTATCATGATGGCCGATTTTTGCTATTTATGATTTTATTTCAGGTCTGCGTGACGATTTCGGGTCCTTACAGCAGTCCTTATATGCTGACGCAATTGCATTTGGGCTATCTCGGTTACATGGGTTTGATTGCGACTTCGTATATTGCAAAGGTTTTCATTTACGGGCTGATCGGTGATTTCGGGAAACGGCGGGGAACACTTTCTTTGATTAAATTGGGCGTGTTGGGCGCCGCATTTTCTCCGGTGATCTGGATTTTCTCCGATGACTATGTTTACTTGGTGTTTTGCCAGATTTTCGGCGGTGCGATTTGGGCTATGTATGATTTTGGCTGTCAGCTGCGGATTTTTGAAATGATCCCGGCTCGCGAACGCACGAGTTTTCTCTCCTATTTTAATCTCACCAATGCTGTCGCAGTCGTCTGCGGTAGCTTGGTGGGAGCTGAGCTTTTAAAGCTGTTTGGTGAGGTAAAAACCACTTATCTCATTCTCTTTTGCCTCTCCGGGGCTTTGCGCCTGACGTTGTTTTTTCAATTGAAATACTTCTTCAAACAGCAACCGCAGTCCGTACCGGCGTTCTATCAACGGGTCAAAGCGAAGGTCGCCCGGTTTAAACGCCCAGCCTAATTTTCAAGTATTGATTTACCTCGGTTTTGCGAGATACTAAAACCATGACAAACTCCATAGCGGCTGGCAGCTTAGCCGGCATCAAAGTGATTGATTTATCTCGGGTCCTCGGCGGTCCTTATTGCACGCAAATTCTCGCCGATCATGGTGCAGAGGTCATTAAGATTGAGCCTCCGCAAGGTGATGAAACCCGTGAGTGGGGCCCGCCCTTTAAAGATGAAATGAGTGCCTATTTCACCGGAGCCAATCGGGGCAAGCGCTGTTTAGCCTTGGACTTAGCACAGCCCGAAGGCCGAGAGGTTTTACTGAGGCTGCTCACTCATGCCGATGTGTTAGTGGAAAATTTTAAACCCGGAAGCTTGAAGAAATGGCAGCTTGATTACCATCAAGATCTTGAGCCGCGCTTTCCGCGCTTGGTTCAGTGTTCTATCACTGGATTTGGTGACAAGGGCAGTCTCGGCGGCTTTCCCGGTTATGATGCCGTAGCGCAAGCTTGGACGGGAATCTTGAGTGTCAACGGTTCGGCTGAGTCCGGACCACAGCGCATGGGATTACCGCTCGTTGATATCACCACGGGAATGAACGCAGCCCTTGGAATTATGCTGGCTCTCTTTGAGCGTAATCGTTCGGGCCGTGGTCAGCTCATGACGACGTCACTTTTTGAAACGGGTCTCAGTCTGCAGCATCCGCACGCCGCTAACTTTCTGATGTCGGGTCAGGTGGCAAAGCCTCAAGGTAGTGCACACACCAATATAAGTCCGTATGATCTTTTTCAAACGGCATCGGTACCTGTGTTTTTAGCAGTCGGCAATGATGCGCAGTTTGCTAAACTTTGCCAAGAACTCAAGCGCCCCGAACTCGCATCGGACCCTCGTTTTTTGCACAACGAGAATCGCCTCACGCATCGCCTTGCTTTAAAAATCGAACTCGAGAAAAGTCTGGGCCAATTTGAAGGCCGAGCCTTTGCGGAACATCTCATGAAGCAGGGTGTGCCAGCCGGACCCGTGCTGACAATCAAAGAAGCGCTCGAACATGAGCAGACGAAAGCCTGTGAGATGATTTTAAGTGACGGGTCCTACCGGGGAATTTCGAGTCCGATTAAATTAAGCCGGACTCCGTCGCGCCAGGTCGGACGTCCACAGAAATTTTCTGAAAGCAGCCTCGAGATACTTCGTGAATTCAAGTACACTGAAGAGGAAATCGAGCGGCTGCGCAAAAATCAAACGGTGCCGCTTAAGCCGAGGAAATAATGAAAAACCTTCTTTTGATTTTTCTAATTCTACTGGCCACCCGGGCATGGGCAGTTGAGAGTATCGCGATGATTGTCACCACGGCGGGGGCAAACACCTTCACTGAGCCAGATCCCGGTAAAATGCAAAAAGCTACGTTGGCAAAAGGTAAAAGGGTTTTGGTGATTGGCGAAGAAGAAAACGGTTTTTTTCGCTTAGTTACCAAGTCCGGGCAAAAAGTTTGGATTCGAGCGCAAGATGTTCACGCTCTAAATGCCAATCCAGAATCCGAAGCCAGTCTCGATGCGGATCTAGCACAACCGCATCTTGAGCCGCCGATGCAGCGTCATCAGCGGCGACCTGCCTCTTTAGGAGGCGATGAAATGCGTTTGACCTTTGATCTGGGCTTGTCGTCGGGCTCAGTGGGCGGCTTTAACTACACCGAATTCAATTTAGGTTTGAATTGGTACTTCACTTCATTTCTCGCCTGGCGAAATGCGGTATTCGCGCGATTGGCTTCGGGAGTCAGTACCGTCTACGGTTTGGATTCGTCAGTGCGCGGAATTCTCAGTCTCGGAGGAAGTGAGCTGGGTCTGACCGCCTTTGCCGGGCCCGGTTTTCGTTTTGTGACCCTGGGTGCAAATGTGCCTTTTGCCGAAGCGGGAGTGGTTTTTAAATTGCCGGTCTTGGCGCTGGGGGGCGGCGTAAAAACTTTTTTTAACAACTGGGTCACGCCCAATGCACCGAGTGATACGCAATACTTCATTATACTTTCCGGTGGTGGCAGTTTGTGATATGTGATTGAGCAATGAAAGCACAACTGGTTCGAGTCATTCATTTTAGTACTGGTCACCGCTATTGTCGTCCTGAACTTTCTGAAACCGAAAATCAACGCATTTATGGTTCGATGTATATGCCGAAAGGTGTTGGCCATAATTTCAAACTTGAAATATGTGTTTCTGGCGATATTGATCCGCTCACAGGCATGATCATTGATCTGGTTCGGCTCGATCAGATTCTCAAAGAATTAAGTGCCCCTCTTGATCATCATTTTTTAAACACGGATGTCGAGTTTTTTCGCGCGCAACCGCCGACGGCGGAAAACATAGCCAGTTACTGTTTTAAGGAGTTGAAAACCAAACTCACCGTGGCCGCTCCTTCGGTCGAATTAATTGGTGTCAGGCTTTACGAGGGTGATCAGCTGTGGGTGGATGTCACTTTGTAAAGCGGGAGGCATGAAGCCACATGACAGATCTTTCATTTTTAATTGAACTTGAGAAACAACTTCATAAATTCGAAGTGCGATCTAATGTGGCCGGCTTTCGCAAATCCGCAAGTTCAAACACGAACCCAAAACGCCTTGATAGTAAAAGCAGTAACAAATGGTATGTTTCCGGCCGCCAGCTATGAAATCAGTGCCGAGATTCCATGTTATGCCAGTGGTGCCCAACTGGTAAAAAAGCAAACTGGACCTTTTTCTTATGACCTGAGCGTGACCTATTCTTATCAGTTTGCACCTGGTGTTATGTTTTGCCAATCATTACGACTTGAGACATTTACGACTTCAATTTCAAGTGAATTTCTTCCGCAGATCAATTTACTGGATGCCGCGGCTGGCGTGGTACTTGAGACACAAATTCAGTAAGAAGACGAAGCAGGGACTGTCGCAGTTCTCCACTGCGACAGTGGCTTTTTTTATTTTATCCAGTCATCCTCCTTTTCCGGGACTTTTTAAGGATGACATAAACTTGCGCCGAGACTAAATAAATTTTTCAGGCTGCAACCTGACTGTGCAAATGCCGGGTCGGCCTAAGTCAGTCGAATTTAGAGGTCCTGCTGCCATTTTAAGCGAGATTGACCAATTATTGGCAAAGCTCTGCAATTCAGTGGCAAAGCTTGGCCCCATTCACTTGATGTCTCTATAAAAATCATTTATTGTCGGGCCACCAATGGAGAGTATTTTTGCGGTCAGTCATCGAAGATATCAATCAGCGGATTAAATCCAAACATCAGGCGCATTCCGTTAGCACTCAGTCTGCCGCTACGGCGAAAATCTAGTCTTTTAAATCCACTAAAATAATAACCGCCCCGTCGACCTTACCGCTTTGCGTCCGATAGGGGCGAATGCGCAAGAGGAAATGATTGCCGTCCTCGTCTTGCGTGAGCTTTTCACTGAAATTTCCACTTTGGATGGCTTCACTGATCAGTTTATTTAAATCTTTGATTTCTAGATTGCCGCGAATATCGGTGATTGGTCGTCCGACATCACTTTGAATTAAATTGAGAGTCTTTTCGGCTCGTGGGGTAAAGCGGCCGCATTCTTAATGGTTCACCGTTTTTCATTACATTCCGTCCTTCCATATGCAAGACTTGAATAGATGAAAAACTTTTCACGTAACTGCCTTTTGATATTGACTGGTCTTGCAATAAATTCATGCGCGATTTTTTCTAAGGCACGCGTAACAAACCTGCCGTTAGTCCATTTCGGACAAACGCCTGAGCAATTAGTCTCAACTCTCGGATCTCCCAAAAAGCAACTCACTCAGGGAAAATCTGATATTTGGTTCTATGACATTTATTCGGAGGATAGTTCACGAGTCTACCCATATACTGCTAGATTTGAAAATGGAATACTCACCAGTTTTAATGCCGATTATGGCAGAGGTGCTGAGGATCGGATGTTGTGCGAGCAGAGAAAGAAAAGCAATCAGGAGATTTGGCCCATCGCAGGAACGAACGGAGCTCCGGAGCTAAAGATTGAATCATGCGGGGAGTAATTTGGGGATAGAAGAAATGGGTAACCAGTTGACAGTCATCACGTGACAGGTGCTTCTTTTGCCGGTTCCTTTTGTAGCATCACACGAAAGCGAGTTTTCGATCCACAAAATGGAAAGTTCTCGGGTCAGCTAGCGCTAGACTTCGTGCCCGGAAAATTTCCTAAGAGGGAGTGATTGTGACACACTAATTTTTTCAACCCTTATCTAGTACTACGAGGGTTTGTGCTGCCAGAATTGGCACCAACACCCTGGTCTGCGGATTTACATGTCTTAGCGGCAGCGGGAAGCTGTGTATTTGACAGCTCAAAGGACGACTCATTTCTTGCTCGCACGTAAAGATCGCCGTCGTCGCTAATTACGTAGATTAGGTCATCTGATGCACCAGTTCCAACCCCTTCTCGGCCTTTTTTAATAACGATTTCCTTAGCTTTAACGTTCGAAGGTAGCTGGATTGACTGTTTAAATCCTGACTTGGAAGGGCGCTCATAAATCTTGCCGTCACAGCCCACCATCATCCAACCGTCGTCGGAAGTTGGCACCAATGAAGCGGCAAAACTTGATTCACAGACAAGGAAAATAATATAAAATAATATTTTTTTCATCACTAAATTATCTGGTATAAGACCACCATAAACAACTGGACTTTTGTTTAAATCCAGATTGCTCTCAATGAAAATGGTCCAGAACCAAATGACTGGCGCGAGAGGGCGGTATTTCCGAAACGTGCATTGTGGATCCGGCCCCGCATGTTATTCTTAGATAGCTTGGACTAGAATGCGCTGATCATCTGTACGGTAGAGCTATTTCGCCAAGTAA
>JAYVXN010000318.1:0-4745 GCA_043785085.1 Bdellovibrionales bacterium
GCTGGCGAGGCCTGCTGGTCTTTTGACAAAAATCCGTAATTTAATTAAGGACGTCTTTGCGTTTTAAATTTAAGTTCCCGCATCACCAAACGTTAAGAGCCGCTTTGATCTGGGGTTTGCTTACGTTTTTGGCTCTGGGATCAGGTTATGCTCTATATTCGCGACGAAATGCGCAGAGTCAGGATTTTCTGTCTCAGGGTACGCTCAAGAAAACGGAATGGGTTATTGATCCCTCTGAGCCCGGTCCCGATCTTCCGCCGGTCGGTCGTTCGCTGTTTGACTCAATCGTCAAATCCGAACCCATTCCCTTTCCGTTCCAGAAGTTGCTGAAGCGCCTGCAGGAGCTGACTCAAACAGAAGATAATTACAACATTGATTCGACCGGCCTCATTCGACTGCTTTTTCCGCAGGGCCGTTCACTGCAGCGACTAGCCGCGAGTCCTGAATTTTATCGGTTTCCGCGAATCGTGGTTAATGTGACCGGTGATCCGCTTCAAAATGAGTTGAGCGAGTCGGGGCTGAATTTGCGCGATCGCCTTTTTTTGGGCTATCAACCGAAAGCTTCGGCTATTGAAGTCGTTAGCTACAACGAACAAGCTGGTCGCTTTGAATTTCAGCAGATTTTGGATTACCGCTCGGGGGCGGTGCCGCGATTGGTCTACAGTCATCGGGGCGAATGCCTTGTCTGTCATCAAAATCAGGCCCCGATTTTTTCTGAACAGCCGTGGTCGGAGTCAAACGGCCATCGTGAGATTTCTGAGCGCATTCTTCAGGCACAAGACACCCAGACTCCCGGCCGCTACTTCGGCGTGCCGATTGATTTAAAAAATCAAACTGATTTGCCAGAGGCCTTTGACAAAAGTGTTCGACGGGCCAATCTCCTGAGTCTCTATCAGAAGTTATGGAAAGACAGTTGTCAGCATCCGGACCTCGAAAAATCGATCGCCTGTTTCCAGAACCTTATGTTCAATGTCCTTCAATATGGGCTAAGCCACGACAATGGAAGTGAAATGTCGTCAATCGGCTACCGCCTTGTGCAAGAAAGCTGGCGCCGTCGTGGAGCGGTATTGGATGTCCCTGATTCAAAGATCAGGGATCGCAATCCCTTGCTGCACTCTCAAGAGAAAAAAAATGATGCTGCGCAAATTGGCGTTGCCGTTTCGCCCTCGCTGCTGGCGAGCATCACGAACTCAAACATCCCCGTGCGCTTTGAACCTGCCATCGCGCGCGGTCCACTTCGTGAGCCGTATCCGCCGTTTAACCAGGCGCTCGATCCCGCTAGAGACCCTGTCGTGATCCAGCAGCTCATTCCTGGTCTCGCGAGTTTTTTTTCAGATCGTGATTTTTATTTTCTCGACCAGGAATTGTACGCGCGGCGTGAATTCTTAGAGGCGGCTGAAGAGACCGTGACGTCGCACTGCCATTTGACCTCAAAGCTCACACAAACTGCGCCCGTCGCGGGACCGATGACGTTTGAGTGTGATCTTCAGGATCAAGATGCCCAGAGCAACTCGTTTGTCGCAGAGGGGGAATTTTCAGTTGATGGGCAGGGGAGTATTCAAAATGGCGGCTTTCGCCGCTTCAGAACTCTCTTTCACGACGCCATCTGTGTGAACTGCCAGGCGATGGCCGACGCGATTTTTACTGGCCAGTTTACTGATCTCGGGCACGGGGAGTGGCAAGCTAGTGGAGAAATTCGCAATGCCAGCTCGGCAATTATGGAGAACACGGCCCAGCTGCATTCCCGTATGGATAATGGTGACTTGATTGATTCTGTCAGTTTAAAATATATGAACCAAGCACTGCTGGTGACGGTCAAGATCGTTCATGATTTTCAAGCTCTCAAATCAGAGCTTCAAAAAAACATGGCTTTAGCTGACTTTTATGCAACTGGGGTTTTTCAGCGAGAGCCGGTTTTAGCAGCGCTACGTTCGGCGTTGTCGTTCCCGCAAAAACCGGCCTGCTGTGAGGCGAGCGCTCCACAGCCGCGACTGGCCGAGCCAGCGAATCTCTCAAACCAAAAAAATCTCAATCGAGCGCAAATAGCTTTTTTAGAAAACTGTTCACCTTGCCACGCACAAGGACAGGGCGGCTACCCGGCGCGGTTTTTGGTGGGTGACCTCACGCAAAACCTAAATTCTTGTAAAGAGCGTATTTATTATCGCTTGCTCATGTGGCAATATGATCAGGCTGATCGCGCAAAAAATAAAATGCGCACTCCGATGCCGCCATTACTCAAGGCAGCAAGCCAGAAAGAATGGATTCAAAGTGATGACTATCAGGTAATGCTGTCCTATATGGCAGAGTTGAATCAGAAATCGGCCACCGAGTTAGTACAACATGATTTTAATTTACTGAAAGCCTGCCACGTCAAACCTTGAAGAAATTGACTTTGTGCTATTCTAAAGCGACAATTCGCGATGAATTATCTACTCTTAAAAAGGCCCTTCGCTAGTTTCAGTGGGCGCCGGATCTAGTTAATGAGTTAATGAGTTAATGAGTTAATGAAATAGAGACGTAAAGAGTTCAACAGATAAGAGTCAAATCATGGGCAAATCATTTTCTGAGCACCTCGGATTTTTCTACCAAGAATTGCGCCTCCAATCTTGGAACCTGCGCGAAACGCTGTGGCCACAGCGAGTGGCGCGCCTACTTTTACTAGAAAAAGTTATTTTTAAATACCAGGCTGAAATTGCCGCAGCGCTAAAATCAGATTTCAATAAGCCTGAAGTTGAAGTTTTGGCGAGTGAGATTCTGCCGGTCATTGAAGAAATTCGCTACACCACGAAAAATCTCCGCAAGTGGATGAAAGCAAAAAAAGTTTCGGCGCCGCTTTTGCTGTGGGGGACGAAAAGTCGAATTCAATACGAGCCGTTCGGTGTGGTGTTGATTATTGCGCCCTGGAATTATCCCTTTCACCTTTTGCTACGGCCATTGGTATCGGCGGTTGCAGCTGGAAATGCGGTGCTCTTGAAGCCGAGTGAGCTGACTCCCGCCACCGCCGCAATTGCCGAGAAGATTCTCGGTGAGGTCTTTCCAAAAAATGAAGTGTGTGTCGTAAATGGCGGAATTTCTGAAACTCAAGCAATTCTCAATTTGCGATTTGATTCCATCTTTTTCACCGGAAGCCCAGGCGTTGGCCGCATCGTCATGGAGAAGGCCGCTCGCTTTCTGACCCCAGTGACACTAGAACTCGGTGGCAAGTCACCAGCGATTTTTGATCAAACGGCAAATTTAGACCGCTACCTCCGCCGCTTTCTTTATTCAAAATTTCTCAATGCCGGGCAAACTTGCGTAGCGCCTGATTTTGTTTATGTGCACGAAGCGATTTTACCGAACTTTATTGCAAAGGCAAAAATGATTCTAGAAGACTTCTATGGCGAGTCCGGACAGTCCAACGAGTTTTGCCGAATCGTGAGCGCCAAGAATTTCTCGCGTCTCTCGTCGTTGCTCGGGCAAACTTTGGCAGCAGGGGCGAAGGTGGAGTTCGGCGGACGAATGGAGGCCAGTCAATTACTGATTTCGCCGACGTTGGTTTCAGGAGTCAATGCCCAGATGGCGCTCATGCAAGAAGAGATTTTCGGCCCTTTGCTACCGATACTCACTTTCCACGAAGAGGCTGAAGTTTTGCGCTTTATTCAGAATGGAGAAAAACCTTTGGCACTTTACATCTACAGTGAGAAGGCCGACTTTGTCTCACGCCTTTCTCGGTTCACGAGTTCGGGCGCGGTTTGCGTGAATCAAATATTTGTTCATCTCATTAATCCCAATTTGCCGTTTGGTGGAGTGGGAATGAGTGGCTCGGGGAGCTACCACGGCGAATTCGGCTTTAAGGCGTTTTCTCACGCAAAGGCGGTTCTTTCTCAGGGTCCACTGTTGAAATGGAATTCCATTGAACTTCTGTTTCCGCCGTACACGTCATTTAAGAAAAAATTGATGAATTGGGTTTTGCGGTATTTAGCCTAATCCTACCCCGGAGCTGCTTCCATTTTCTGATTAGTTTTTTCTTGCGATTTTCGAACTGCGCGATCAATGGCGATTTCGCGCTGAATGCGATAAAGAATGACGAGTTCCTCAAGGCCATCGCTGGCGATGGTTTCTGAATCGGCAAAGAAGTCGCGCTTGAGTTCGATTTGTTTGGTGACCACGACTTTGACCGCGTTTTTATCGTCGGTGCGGCCGCGCACTAAACGTAGCAAAATGCGGTAAATATAGCCGTTAGAGTAATGTACTTTCAAATTTGCAGGCTTGAATCTTTGCTCACCTTTGATGTAGTCGGTTTCAAAGATTCCGGCTTCGGTATTGTCGACGCGTTGGGGATATTTGATCATGGCCTGTTTGAGAGCGCGCTCGACTTCTTCGTACGAGGCAAAAAACACTCGCTCAACCGAAGCCCCTTTTTCAAGGGGCTTGAGGCGATCACTGGCAGTCGTACACCCTAGAACAGACACGACGCCAGCGAGAAGAAATAAAATCAGTGAGTTAGAGATTAACCGCGCTTCGCGTGACATGGCTTACTTTCTCTAGCAGGGGAGCACCCAATTGAGCCTTGATTAGAGCACTTTGATTACCTAAAAACAAGACTTCCCAACGAAGTTTGCCCACTGGCGCCGGAGCCGCATCCGGAAACTGCGGCAGAGCCATGGCCGTCGTCCAATTGTCAGCATAAATATCCCAGCGTGGCTGCTTGTGCTCAAGCTGGACCGAACTGTTGGAGTTGGCGGCTTGCACGTCCGACAAGACCG
>JAYVXN010000319.1:0-4714 GCA_043785085.1 Bdellovibrionales bacterium
CGAAGCGCTAGCAGGCGGCTAACGAGAGGCCGACCAACGAAGAGTCGTCGCAAAAGACCAAGAAAAAGTGTCAAGTTACTTATGACAGGGTGCTTAGTCCGAGAGTTTAAATTTCCTTTTGATCTTCTCAGCTCCGGCGCTGGCTGAAGATTTGATGATCGGAGTCACAAAGACCACAAATTGGCTCTGATTGCGTTGAAAAGATTTCGACGTGTGCAGTGAAATAATCGGATTCTCAGCAGCACCCTTCGGAAGTTTGTTGTAGTCCGTGTTGGAAGAGTTTGAAATCAGGCCCCCAACAGCGGCACTCTGACCACTGCGTACGATGACGACGGTTTGCATGGAGCTATTAGAAATCATCGGGCCTTTGTCGGTAATACCGAGCAAGTTCCTCATGGCAAACTCTAAACTCATGCTGATGCTATCTGACCGTGGATTAATAATTTTTGGCGTGATTGTCGTGATCAGTCCCGCTTCCTCGAAGTTTGTCGACGGCTGGCCGTTTTTATCGACCACTTGATACGGAAGGCGCACGGTCGATTTTAAATCACCTTTTTGACCATCGAGAATAATTAAACTTGAGCTTTCAAGAACGCGCGCATGGCCGTGAGTTTTCGCCCAATTGAGTTTGGGTAAGAGATTTGAAATCGTCCCGGTGATCGTGCTGATGACCCCGCTCGGAGCTCGGCTGTCGTTGGTAAAACTCACGCTCGAGTTGTCGGCCAGTGACGGTGTAAATTGAAAGTTAAAGCCTTTTTGGTAGTTTTTATTCATTTCGACGTAATGCACGACGATTTGAATAATTTTACCCGGATCTTTGGCGGCCGCCGGTTTTAAAGTGATGAGGTTAACAACGTAATCCTTTTTTAATTTAACGATGACCCCGTCCGCTTCGGCCTTCTCTCGGACGATATCGGGAACATAAGTTTTCGCAATAATCTCAGCCTGATCTTTTTGCTGCTGATCGGTTGCGACGCCCTCGAGCAAGAATTTCTCGTTGATGGCGCGCACGGTGATTTCAGGGCTATTGATTTCGGCCTGAATCATCTGTGCGATTTTTCGCTGCGCAATCGGGCTAAGTACCACCAGTGTCGATGCCTGGCCGTCGAATTCTTTGACCACCGAGTGGATGCGGTTCATATCCCGCGGTAGCAAAATTTGCCCGTCGACGACGACCTTGTTGTTAATGATTTTAATTTGAATACCTTCGATGTCAGAAAGCAGAGCGCGGATTTCGCGTGCAACCTTGGTTAGGCTGTTTTTCTTCACATCTAAAGTCAGAACATAAGGCTTCGAGTCCTTTGGATCATGAATCGTGATGGTTGCGATACCTTCTTTAAGTGGCACAAATCGGAGAATCTTCTTATCCCGATCAAACTGCACTTTGGCGACTTTTTTGTAATCGCCTTTAAACGTAGCTTCGCCAGAGATCGAAGGCATGGGCTCGTCATGGTCAATGCCAATGTACATATTCAAATAACGCGAGTGCTTGGCGTCGCTGAGGGGTTGGGCATTCAGGGTCGTGCCTTCTTCTTCCTCTGCAGCTCCGTTGGCGTTTTCAGCAAACGCGTAAGACGAGACGACTCCGTGCACGAGCAAGAGTGCCATTAAGAATTTTGAAAGTGCGGTCAAGTCTTTCATTTGTCTCACGCTAACTCTTTCTGGTTACAGTTCTTGAAATCCACCACGACGTTGATTTCTCGGAGCCGATTTCTGAGGCGGCGGCGGCGGTGGTGCGGCGGCCAATGGAGCCGGAGCCGTGGCTGGCGCCCGACCTTTTGCTAAAATATCATCGATGCTGGTGACTCGTGCGGGCTGTTGCATGCGATCGTTGGGATTTCTTAAGGTCACATACATATTACCAGGCGAAGTGGCCAGAATATAGACCAGCTGCTGAATTTCATCAGGCTTCGCCTCAATTGTGATCGTTGAAAAATTAGTCGAAGCGTTTAAGTTAATCATATTGATCTGTTTGCCATTGGCATCGAGCTCAAAGCGCCTGGGAATTTTATTGACGACATTTAAGCCAGTGGCCAAAACCACAACGTCTTGTAAAACCGTGCGAACTTCGCGACGTTGATCCGCACCCTTGCCATAATCGAGTGCCGCCACTAGATCAATGCGGTCACCAGGTCGCAATAATCGCGCAACACCGCGCACATCATCAACTGGAATCGTGATGGCGCGCTTTTGCGGTGAAACTTCCATGGAGAGACCCGTTTCTGGACCAGGTTGTAATAGCTTGGTATTTAAAATTTGTTCGCCTTTGCGAAATGGCGCGGCGGCCACCTGGCCAACGGCGGCCTCTGGCTCATTGACGGCGGCCGGTTGAATAAAATCCACCGGGAGCTCCTTGATTTCGAGTTTTGATTCGTCAAGCGTTTCCATTTCAGCAATATCCTTCGAAGCAGTAACTACACGTTTTGTGGAACCGAATTTGCGGCTCATCTCTGCTCGTTGCTCTTGCGACCAGCTATATAATAAGAATATCGCAAAAAGCGCGGCTCCCACCGAAATCCAGAGCGTGCGTGTCTCATTTTGATTCATAAAACGTTCCTCTTAATCTCCACAGTTAATATCTAAGCAAATTCCATACTGGGTCATCACCCATACCGGGCTGACCTCTTTGTCCTGGTTCTGAACACCTGTTACGATTTCATACACTTTGGTTGCATGGTAAATTGAATCAGTGCGATGCAATGGGCGCGCTGAAGGTATGCCCATTGCCAGCGAGCGCTCTGTTGCGTAAAAGGCGCTTGGACTATTGTCATTCGATTCGCTTTGAATGAGATGGACGCGGTTGTGTGAGCCGTAATAATAAAGACTGACGGGGTTTTTCGTATCGCGCTGATATATGAGGTTGGTGCGATGACGAAAAGTCTCGAAGGCATAATTGCGAGCCGCGATTGAATTGAGAATCGACGTGTGAATCACTCCGAATGATCCGAATGAATATCCAATGAATAAAACAAAAACAAACAAGAGTGGGATACATTCTAAGATAGCAGTTCCGTCTTCAGAGTGGCGAATATCGGTTTTCATCTCAACACCCATTATCCGTGATGAGATAATATCCTGAACCTAAGTCGCCGATCGGGCCGTTCGAGTAAACTTGTTTAATTTTCTGAACGCGCTGCGTGTTAAACTGCGTACATTCATCAGATGACGGCTCACGCGTGAGATAGGAAGAAATATTGGCGCTGAAAGTTTCTTTGCTATTGGTCGAGCCAAAGAACGGCACTTGAAAATTCAAAACATCGGCACTGAACAATACCCTGGCGCCGATAAAAATTTTCGTGTCGTTTTGCGCCGGAAATTCGCTATTGAAATTTTGAATAGTGAAATTGGTAAGTGAGTACCAGCCGCCATGAAACAGCGGCTTAATGTAGTTGGCATTTTGCAATTCCGCAAATTTAGCTTGCCCTTGATTGAGCTGCTCGGCCTCGCTGATATTAGCAGCATAATAACTGCGAGCGGCGGCAAAGGTCATGTATTGCGCGATTTCGACAGCTGAAAATGTAAGGGTGATCGCAAAAAGCAAGACCGTGAAGGTGAAGACCAAAACAAAGGCGATGACAAAGTCCAAGGTGATAAAACCGGCCTGACCGAGGTTTGGCTTTTTCATCGATCCTCCTGATCTAAGGAGGGATCAACGGAGGTTGTCTGACGGCGATTGAACAAATTGGGATGATAGGTTTTCGCCGTCGCTGATGGCATCCAAACGCCACTTTCAATCATACCCCGCATGCGATCAGCTGGCCGCTCAACAAAGTTTTTAAAATAGCCTGAAGAATTCATGTACTGCGAGACACCGGCCATCACGCCAAACAAGGCCACCACAAGAAGGACCATCTCGATAGTCATTTGTCCATTGGCATTCGAGGCGAGTCTCATCATAAGAAATCTCCCAACGTCAAATACGAGAGCCATCCGAAAAATAAGGCGATGGTATAGGGCATACGGTGGACAGCAAAGGTTTCGCGCGGTTTGCGTGTGACAATGGCGATCAGGTTATTGATAAATAATCGGCCCTGGCCTTGTAGTAGGACCCGTAAGACACCAAAGACTGCGCCCCAGACAAGTGAGAGAAGAGCGACAGAAAAGACCGCATTCCAATTGCTGGCGCAGCCAAAGGCGGCAAGAATCTTCATATCACCGGAGCCGACAATGTTGGCCAGAACGAGAGGTAAGAGAGCCGCAATGGCTGCCAGAAACCCCAAAATGCCTACCATTAAGCCTTCGCTACCACCGAGATAAAATGCCAGAATGAGTGCGAAACTTGTGCAAACAAGAAATAGCCAATTGTGGACCTTGCGTGTCGCCAAATCGTCCACCACGCCAGCGCCCAAAATCAGGCTACCAGAGACTAATGAAACTAATGGGAGTGTACTATTGAGAATCAGAGGTCACCTCCCGGAGGAGGTCCTGGAGGATTTTTCCAGTTGGTCGGGCCGCCATTTTTCTTAAAGCCGCGGCCAGTAGTGATTTCTTTTTCGATTCTCGCCCCGAGCATCGGCGCTGCTTTAAAAAAGGTCTTACTCGGACCTTTATCGCTGAAATAAGATCCACTCACGAGAAACGCAAAAAGCGCGATGAGTAGAACTAATTCAGTTGTCACAGCAGCCCCCGAAGTCTAGCTACGAAGCGGGTGCGAATGGTGAGGCTTAGCCCCCGGTCGAGCTAAAACCAGAAACGTCTTTACCGATTTCATCCA
>JAYVXN010000320.1:0-4708 GCA_043785085.1 Bdellovibrionales bacterium
TACGTGCGGTGCATCCTTAAATTTAGCACCTGTATCTCACAATTCTCTTGAGGATCCAACAACTTATTGCGTCGATATCCAGTACCCATTTTCGGGCCTTGAGAACACGCGAAAAGGTAAATATGACGACATCTTCTTCGCAACTTGGTGCAAATAATAAAACCGTCGATTTAGCAACATTGCGTGATGCTTTAAGTGATATTGAAAATCGGTTTAAAGGGAAAGATCTTAAACAAATTCTTGAGCCACGTAAAATGGCCGAACTTGAATTCCATAATCGTGATCGTGATGTGAAGTTTGTTGAGTCCTTGCCAAAAGATACCTATGAGCTCTTACACGGAAATAAGAAATACTACAGCACTGTGCAGCTCTCCAGTCAGTTCATTCAGGACTGGATGAAGAAAAATGTACCAGGAAAAGTCTTTCTTGATTACGCCTGCGGCAATGGCTTGATGGCGCATAAGGCAGCAAGAACTGGTGCAAGTCTGGCAATCGGCCTTGATATCAGTGATATTTCAGTCATGAATGCACGGCAAACGGCCGCCAAAGAAGGTTTAGCGGAAAAGTGCGCTTTTGTTCAGGGTGATTGTGAAAACACAGGTCTGCCGAGCAATTCGATTGATGTGATTCTTTGTAGCGGAATGCTTCATCACCTGGATTTGAGTTTTGCGTTTCCAGAATTGCGACGTATTTTGAAACCCGGCGGAAAGATTTTATGTGTTGAAGCGCTCGATTACAATCCGGCGATTAAAGCCTATCGAATGTTGACTCCAAGTATGCGCACGGATTGGGAGAAGAATCATATCCTTTCATTGCGCGATATTACCTTTGCACGACGGTTTTTTGATGTCGAAGAAGTTCACTACTGGCATCTTCTCTCACCTTTAGCAGCATTTTTCAGCAAGCACGAAGGCCTGATGAAGCCGATCTTGAGCGTCTTCAATGCTCTTGATAAAATTTTGACGAAAACTCCGCTCATCCAGCTTTGGGCCTGGCAGTTTACGTTCGTCCTGGTGAAGCGCAAAGAAGCATAAGGATTAAGATGAAAATTTGGATTACTGAGATAGGTGAACCTCTTCCGATGGAGAAAGATGTTCGCCTGCATCGTTATGGTCAATTTACCAAATTTTTGGCGCAAGCGGGTCATGAAGTCGTGTGGTGGACTTCGAGCTTTAGTCACGCACCCAAGAAGCATTTTGCCGAAAAAGACCAAGATATCATTATTGATGGCGTCACCATCCGCGTGATTCGCGGTTTGGGTTATCCGCGTAATATTTCTTTTCAGCGCATTAATCACCAACGTGATTTTGCGAAACGCTTTTATGAGTGGGCAAAGGGGCTGCCGAAACCAGATTTAATCATTAGTCCGATTCCGACCATTGAAACGGCCGAGCAAGCCGTTCGCTTAGGCAGAGAAATGGGCGTCCCGGTATTAACGGACGTTCGTGATCAATGGCCAGATGAGATGCGCGATCTTGCGCCCAAGCCGCTCCGGTGGTTTGCGGAGTTATTATTGCAAGGCGCTTACAAGCGAATGCAGTATGTTTGCCAAAACGTCGATGGCATAATGGGCATTTCGCAAAATGATATCAATTTCGGATTGCGCTTTTCCAAGCGCGATCCAGGACCAAATGATTGCTTTTTTCCGCTAGGATATTCCAACCAAGAGGGCTCCCTCGAAAAGCTGCATCTTGGTGAACAGTGGTGTCGGCAAATCGGACTGCGGCCTGAAGCGTTCATCTGCTGTTTTTTCGGAACTATCGGTAAATACTTTGATCTCTCGACGGTCATTAAGGCCGCGAGAATTCTGGAGAAGGAATTCGACATTCAGTTCGTTTTTGGCGGCGACGGTAGCAGCCAGCAGCGCTTTAAAAGAGAAGCGGAAGGTGTGAAGAGTGTGTTTTTCCCAGGTTGGCTTGACCGCCCGAAGATCGAAGCGGTGATGAAAATGTCAAAGGCGGGACTTGCGCCCTACGCGCTTGAAGCCAAAATGTCATTGCCCAATAAACCATTTGAGTACATGGCTGGAAGTCTCCCGCTTGTTTCAAGTATTCAAGGTCAGCTCAAAAGCATGCTGGAAAAGCATCAATGTGGTTTTACTTATCGCGCTGATTCGGTCGAACAGCTTTGTGAAATTTTGCGCACACTCCATCGCGATCCAGCACTGCAAGTCGAAATGGGCCGTCGTGCGCGGGCTTTGCTTGAGTCTGAATTTTCAACGGAGCAGGTCTTTGCTCGGGTCAATCAGCATTTGATCAAAGTCGTGGAGAGTGGCAAAGCGCTTGGAAAAGGTGTGGGTCCATCTCTCGCTAGAGAAGCTTCGACTCACTAAATTTTTAATAGTGTTTTCAAAATCACTTCGGCGGTTTTGCCATTGCCATAGAGTTCTTGGGCAAAGCTGGCTTGGTGAGATTCGAAGTTTGCAAGTGCCGCGGAAATTTTCTCTGAATCATGGCCGACAATCATATTGCAGCCAGCCTCAACTGTTTCAATCCATTCGGTTTCAGTTCGCAAAGTAATACACGGGCGCTTAAAGAAGTACGCCTCTTTTTGTAACCCACCACTATCAGTTAGAACCATTTTGCAATTTTGTAAAAGTGCGATCATGTCGAAAAAACCGACTGGTGCAAGTGTTGTGATATTTTCCAACCGCAAATGGCTTTCTTCCAAAAGTCGAGTCGTGCGAGGGTGCATTGGCATAATGATAGAATGAGACTGAGCAATTTTATTGAGAGTCGCGACGAGCTGGCGAAGGACCTGGGGATCGTCGGTGTTTTCAGCACGATGGAGAGAGCAAAGTAAAAAGCCCGGGTTAAGCTCAATTTTTTCCGCCACATCTGGAGTCGGCTGCGCAGCGCTGGCATAGTGAAGTGCGACGTCATAGTTCACATCGCCAACAACGAAAATCTGCTCAGACGCAAGCCCCTCTTTAAGTAGATTTTTTTTTGCTGATTCTGTCGGGCAAAACATCGCATTTGAAATTCGATCTGTGACGATACGATTGATCTCTTCTGGCATCCGAAGATTGTTGGAGCGCAGACCCGCTTCAACATGCGCCAGTCGAATATGTAACTTTACCGCGGCTAATGCCCCGGCGAGCGTCGAGTTCGTATCTCCGTAAACTAAGACCCAGTCCGGTTTTTCCACCAATAGGACTTCTTCTATTTTTGTGAGGATTTCTCCGGTCATCGCTCCATGAGATTTGCCGGTGATTTGAAAGTTATAATCAGGCAAAGGCATATTCATTTCACGAAAGAAAATTTCGCACATATTGGCATCGTAATGTTGGCCGGTGTTGAGCAAGATATGCTGAATATCTGAAAATTTTGAAAGTGCATGGGCGATCGCCGCAGCCTTAATATATTCCGGGCGCGTACCGACGACTGTCAAAAGTTTCATTCAGCGAATCCTTCTCGGAGGCGCTCCGGTGGAAATAATTCTTTGCCGGATTCTGTTTGATGATACGGATTCACAACGGCTTTGGACATAGAAATAGACGGGACCATGCTCCTATTGGCGACATAGAAAAACTCTCTCGTGGACTTTAATGAGGGAGTCAGCACAAATTCGTAAAACTGAATGAGGCGATTTGCTTCAGTTTCCCAAGTGTATTTTTCCAAAACAGCTTTGCGGCCGCGGTTTCCCATGGCTTGAGCCTCTTTGGGATTTTTTCGGAGATAATCAAGCGCCTTGGAAATTTCAGAAATGCTGGTCGGCTCAACTGCAAACCCGCATTTCTCTTCTTCAATTAGTTTTTTCCAACCCGGAAAATTCGAAGCAATAATTGGAATACCGGCAGCCAAGTATTCAAAAATTTTATTCGGGACAGCGTTCACGTGATTTGGCTCGGGATGATAAAGGACAAAGCCGACATGGGCGCGAGAAAAAATCTCAATCACCCCTTTGCGATCGACTGTGCCCAAATCAGTGACCCGTTTCCAGCCGCGCTCGCGTTGCACCAGTTCACGAAATTTCTGATCAATGCCGCCGGCAATCAAAAGACCGACCTTCGCACGTTCGCAGGCCCGCACCATTTCCATGAGTCCGCGCACCCGGTTCATGCTACCGACATAACAAGCAGTGAAGTCGATGGTTCGAGTGATGCCGTCAGGTGCGGTCACAAAGTCGAATTTTACTGGATAATTAGTCGCAGAAATACTATTTTTATTTAGTTTGAGAAAGCGGTCGCGAATAAATGGAGTTGCGGCAACGACACCATCGATTTTCCGAGAGGCTCGCCATTCAAGAATTTCAATTATTCCGGCAATTATTTTTCGAAAAGATTTGGGAATAAATTCACGGCTTAAGGTCTGGCGGGGCTGATCTTCGTGGGCATCGTAAATGACCTTTTTGCCTTTTGCTTTCAGTGCCCAAATATAAGGCAGTAGGTCAAGGGTGTGAAGATGATAAAGGTCACAGTCCAACTCTAGGGCTTTTTTATAAACTTGATAGGCGGATAGTGAAAATCTCCGCCAGCGGCGTCGACTCTGCACATTGACACCGTGAATCTGTACACCGTCTTCTGAAAAATCCTCAAAAGATCCTACAGTTACGTAGTGGGTTTCGTAACCGGCCTGCGCCAGGGTGCGGCACTCCTTATGAAAAATACGAATATCGTTTGTCGGGTGGATAGTTGAGAGATGACAAACTTTTTGATTCATGGGAGTCATACAGTTCCTTAACAGAATTTTGTTGGAGTCTAAAAAGT
>JAYVXN010000321.1:0-4676 GCA_043785085.1 Bdellovibrionales bacterium
CCCGAAAAGCATCAAGGGCGCGGCTGCGCTGCGCTTGCGACCGATCACCGTGAATACGTTCAGCCGACACACCATAACTCTCAAGAAAAGCAAATAGGCGATTGGCCCGGCTTTTCGTGCGCACAAAAACTAAGACCGAGCCTTTGCGGGCGTTGAGTTCATCAAGGAGTGTGTCGTTTTTTCGGTCATTTTTGATTTGTAAAACTTTTTGCGCGATTTTTGGCGCGGCTTGCGATGCTTGCTCGACACCGACTTGAGCGGGATTCGTCAAATATTTGCGTGCGAGCTCTTTAATATTGCCAGGGAGAGTGGCTGAAAACAGCATTGTTTGGCACTGTTTAGGCAAACACATCATGATTTCGTTTAACTGTTTTGCAAAGCCCATATCGAGCATGCGGTCGGCTTCATCGAGAACTAAAAACTGCAAATTTGCGAGAGAAATCGACTTTCGTCGCAAATGATCCATCATCCGGCCCGGAGTGGCAACGATCACACTCGGAGATTTTTGCAGAGCTTTGACTTGTTTGTAATATTCAACACCACCCATGACCAACGCAAGTTGCGTGGTTGGTGTAAAGCGGGTGAGTTGTCGTAAGACATCAAAAACCTGCTCGGCCAATTCACGCGTCGGAACTAAAATCAAGGCTACGCCTTTTTTTTCATTCAAAATTTTCGAGAGAATGGGGAGAGAAAACGCTGCGGTTTTACCGGTTCCGGTTTGTGCGCAGCCAATCAGATCTTGACCAGAAAAGGCGATCGGAATCGCCTTGGCCTGGATCTCTGTCGGCGTACTAAAATTCATTACCTGAAGCGCTTTTCTGAGCGCCTCAGGCAAATCAAGGTCATTAAATGACTGCATTTTTTCCTTAGAGATTTCTTTAGAGATTTCTTTAGAGATTTCTAAAGACAAAAGTGCCAGGAACTAGAAGCGGCGAGAATTTCCACCGCTGGGACGACCGCCGCCGCCGCCGAAGCCACCACGACCGCCGCCTTCGCGGGGCTCTTGCGGACGAGCTTCAGAGATACGCAGAGGGCGACCTTCGAAATCAGCGCCGTTGAAGCTTTCGATCACTTCAGCAGCTTCTTCCGGAGAAGACATCTCAACAAAGGCAAAACCTTTGCTGCGACCAGATTCACGGTCCATGATGATTTTTGCAGATTCGACAGTGCCACACTGTGCGAAAGTGTCGACTAAGATTTGCTCAGTCGCTGAAAACGGAAGGTTACCAATGTACAGTTTCTTATTACCCATGAATCCTCCAAATTAGGCTGGGTGCCATCAAGAGGTTCAGAGGCGAAATGCCCGTACGCTCAAAAGATAGCTGATCATTAACGGAATCTACCATACCAAAGGCCTGCAGCCATTTCCAGTAAATTTATTTCTGGATGGTTTTTGTATTAAACTCCATATCCCCAGGCATTAAAGCGAATTAATCGCGAACTGCTTGAGGTTTTCGGCCACATAGGCCAAATCCTAAAAGGACTAAAACCGGTAATGATGCAAAAAGTACCACTATAAAAGCTCCGACAGGGACGTCCAATTTATAGCTGGCGTACATGCCGACCACGCTTAAAACCGTGCTGAGCGTCCAGCCAAAAAGCAGTCGTGCCTTGATCGTATTAAAAAAAACAGCGCCTAAAACCGACGGGACAATCAGGTAGGAAAACACCATCAACACCCCGGCGACATGGGTACTTGAGGTGATGACGACGCCAAAGAGGGCGTAAAAGAGAAAATCCCAAAACCAATGCGCCTCTTCTTTGTGTTCGGAGGCATGGAGAAACTGTTTGCGAAAAATATAGTGGATGAGGCCGACCACTGAATAAATAATTCCGGTGCGAATCACTTCAGGCCAAGTGACCCACAAGACCTGGCCAACCAGGGCTTCTTTCAGGTGTTCAGCGCCGTGCGCGAGGCGATCGACCACCAGGACCACGGCTGCAGAGGCCAAGGCATAGACGATACCGATCACGGCCTCTTGGGAGAAGCGGTCTTCAAAGCGCCGGGCAAGTGCAAAAAGTCCGGCTGCCAAAAACGTGGCACCGAGCGAGACGAAATAACTGAGTGCGGAATCGTGCTCGGAATTCCACATGAGTGCCAGTGTGGCGCCGAACGAGGCGACTTGCGCAAGGCTGAGATCAACGAAAATCACGCCCCGGGAAAGGACATGTAGGCCTAAATAGCAGTGAATGACCGCGAGAATCAGACACATCACCGTCGGTGCAAGGAGAAATTCAACAGCTTGACTCATTTTACCGACTCAATCGCTTTTACTAATTGCTCGTAAACATCGGCATTGGTTTTAAGTTCGGGTTTTGAGCCGACGGAAACTCCGACGGGTTCGACCTTTAATCCTGGTACTTCGGCTTCAAGTTTTTGGGCATATTTGGTTTCATAAATATTTTCATGGAGAACCACCCGAACGTTCTCACGCTTGATCAAATTAATCAGATCAATAATATGACCTAAAGTTGGCGGAATGCCGGGTTTAGGCTCCATGTAACCAGCGTTTTGAATTCCGAAGCGATTCAGAAAGTAATTCAAGGTCGGATGATAGGTCACAACTTTTTTCACACCCGTTTTATTAATGCGTTCCTGCCATTCCTTGGTTTTTTTCTCCAACATTTCCTGAAAGGCTTTGGCGCGATCATTATAGGCGGCTTTATGAGTATTATCCAATTCTCTAAGGCGATCCGCGACCACCAAGGCGAGTTTGCCGAGTCGGATCGGATCAAGAGTAAAATGCGGATTGCCATCAGGATGGACGTCGCCTCCAGCACGCGTCACCGGACCCTTTGGCACTTCAATCGGGTCGACCTGAGTGCCAAGATCCAAGTAGCCCTTGGCACCGTTGATCACTTTTGGATTGCGGCCACCCTGGAGAAGGCTTGGCAGCCAGCCGATTTCAAGTGATAAGCCGTTACTCACCACTAAATCCGCGCGGCTTATTTTCACCATATAAGAAGGCTTAGGTTCAATGGTGTGAGCATCTTGCGTGCCTTTAGCGATAACATCGACAGTCACATCACTACCGCCCACGGCTTCGATCATGGCGCCAAGATCGGGAATCGTGGCAACGACATTGAGCTTAGCTTGCGCGATAGATGAGCAGAGGAGAAGGAGCAACAAAGCTTGAAACTTACGTATTTGTGTCATGGTCAACCTCTTAGTAGGCGTGCGCGGGATGCGCACCAATGGTGAAATTTCCTTGCAGTGAGATTCTTTGCTCATTGGTGTCTTGGCCGTCGTTTAAATTATCGTATTGCAACCGAAAGCCCGAGAATTCAGACGGAAAAAATCCAAGCAGCGCGGAATATTTACGCTGGTACGGTTGAATCTGCAAGGGAGCGATCTTGTCAGTATCCAGAACCCGAAGATATTCGCTGCGCACCTGCGCCCACCAGCGTTCCGCAAACTGATATTGCAGCCAGCTCGCATAGCCTTGGCCGACATTGCTGGACGATGGCCGACTGACTTGGCGATTGGTATACTCCGTCGACCAAATCAGCGCGTGATATTTTCCACCTTCGACCGGCCGCCATTTAAAATTCAAATCCGCATTGTAGAGATAGGTATTGCCGCTTTGTAAGTTTCCGTTGGTCAGAGCGAAATCATTTTTTCCCGTGGCTCCGGACAGGCCGAATTCGGCCGTCAAATCTTCTGAGAGATCCCAGAGATTTCTATAATGAGCCAAGAAGACATTGTCGCTGGCATTGTGGCTATTTATGTAATCCGTGCCTTCAGTTCGTCCTGAGAGAATTTGCACCGTAAATTCCGAAAACCATGGAAGCGGGACGAGTGCCGCCGCCGACAAGCCCACGTCATTGAGGCCCTCATCGCCGAGTAAAACTGACTGGATCAGCGGCGCATCGATAAAGGGAAATGCATGAGTGTGCAAGGTATTGTGTTTACCAAAAGCTGCTTTAAACTTGCCACCTTTAATAATCACCGCCGGCACCTCGAGAGTTTCTGCGAACAATTCCTCTGGTGAAATACCCCAATTGCCATTGGTTTGCGAGATGGAAAACAGCGCTGTCAAACGGGAGTAAGGATCAACGTCAGAGAAAAATTGCAGCTCAGCTTCTTGAATGGAAAAACCATTCGCATTGACTGAGTTCGTATCGTTGCCGCGATTGCCATTTCGATAAAGAGTCAAAGCGTTGACACTTGTATCGGGGTTTGCATTGGCACCTTTGATGGGAGCTGATTGGGCTAAAGCTATTGAGGTCATGCCTGACAGTAACAAAACAGTACACATGAATTTCATACATCCTCTTTCGATCGAATGAGCGATATAGAGGATAATGCAAATCACTTGCATTAAAGTCAATGTCTATTCATAGCGCAGAGCCTCAATTGGATTCAGCGCCGCAGTTTTGCGAGCTGGGTAAATTCCAAAAATAATTCCGACCGACGCTGAAAACATAAAAGCAAGAATGACGGATTCAGGTGCGATTGACGGGGTCCAACCAAGTGCAAATGAAACCGATCTTTTTTCGCCTCAAGACTGCGAGATCATTTTCACTCAGGCCGCTAATTTCTCGATCATGAACTTTATAAGAGCCTGATGTCGGAATCCATCGACAAAAGCCCAGTCTATTGGTTGATTTGTGAGGGACTATCCTGAGGTGCCACTTTTTCCAGCTTGATCAATCCTTCGAATTTGGCCTTTTCA
>JAYVXN010000322.1:0-4658 GCA_043785085.1 Bdellovibrionales bacterium
CTGACTGCCCTTATGTTGCGCTCACTTTCGCAAGAGGAACCAACGGACGGCTCATTGTTCTTGATATTGAAGAAGCGCAAAACAACATAAAAGTGACGCGAGAATATTGGGGAGATAAGAAAGCTGAACGATATATTATTTGGGGTGCTTTTGACGATGGTATTGCAGGAATTTTGCCAGCTAAAGTTCTTAGAAAATCCATAATGGCAAAGGGTGTGAAAACACTATGTGAAGCTGACAAAGCTATGATCCTTACCAAGGCAATCACAGCGCAATTGAAGAAGTTTGAACTCAGTAGTAATTTTCAGCCTTTACCAATTGCCGATGATGATGAGCGGTTTGCTAACGGCGCATTTGATTTTAACATCACGAAGATGTTGGCGTTCATCAGGAGTAATCCGAAAAAATTCCCAGTCGGTGTAGTTGCCGTGAAAGGCTTGCGATGTTTCCCATCTTCCAATCTTGACGAAGCCACAGTTATTGCAGCAGACCTTTCATCACCCATTATTTTAGCCGAAATTAGTCCTGGCAGGTTCAATGTAATTGATGGCAATCACAGGCTCGAAAGAGCTAACCGCGATGGCTTGGATAAAATTCCTGCTTATCGAGTGAGTGCCGATCAACACCTAGCGCCCTCGACCAGTTTTTGTCGGCACCTTGAGCGTGTTAAAGATGTCAGCTATTTTCCAGTAGCTGAATCCTTGCACGCGGAGGTCCTTCATCTTGGCGATGTATTCTTGCTCGCGTTTATTCGCGATTTCCTGGCGGTTGACGATTCTTCGTCCGTAGGCAAGACCGTAGCCAGCTCGTTTGTGAATATTCTTGCCAGTGCCGCGTACTTGAATCCCATGGATCTTTAGGTACTTTAAGACAGTGCTCCTGGCTGTTCCAAGCTGCTTGGCGATCTCGTTGGTTGACAGTCGTTCTGCGACATATTTCTGGCTCAAGATGTCCTTGGATTTAAAATCCTCCGACCGCTCCAGGTTGACGATCTTGCAAACCTCAATTCGAGGAAAAGCCAAAGCAAACTCCGTCTCAAGGACCTGTGATCCTGGTGGACGAAATTTAGCTTTATGATGAAAATGGGGTGACCGACGGGGCTTGAACCCGCGACATTCGGAATCACAATCCGATGCTCTACCAACTGAGCTACGGCCACCGCAAGAATTGCCATGAACAGGGCGGAAAATTGAAACTCTTTTATAGGGTGAGTGACGACAAGTTGCAACGAGAAAATTTCAAAGAAAAACTGAAGAACGGGGGGACCTTCTTCAGTCTTCACTTGGACTTAAGGGGCTTTTTGCGCAATGCGAAGCGAGTTACTGAGCTAGGCCGGTGTGCTGAAATTCAGGCACAAAGTAGCCAATGCTGTCATGAACCCCTAAGGCGCTAGAGATTTCACCATGAGGTTTAACGGTGACTTTCATGGTCTCCATTTCGCCACTGGTGCCAATCATATGATAGAGGTTCGTGATCTCGCCACTTTCGTTGTAGATCAAGGGCGATGACGTATGCAGGACTTTGTAGTCTTGGGTACTGCCATCTTCGAGACGGTACTGAACAGCCAAGTTGTTGACGTTGTCGCGTTGATCACCAGGAACGAAGCCAACACAGATTTGTTTGATATGCGCGCCCTGTGGAGCAGCTGGAGGTACGGTCTGCGCGCCACATTCGGTTGGAACAAACGGAGCTGCGGCGGGGTTGGCTGATTCAACTGAAGCATTTGCATGAAATCCCATTAAAACGACGGTGAGCATAATCAGTGTTTTCATTTTCTTGTCTCCTTGACGGGGCAAAGGTGTTGAACGACTCATCCCCAATTCAAAGATCGTACCAATCCAAAGTTTCCGCCATTTCAAGGTAAATCACTTTCAGATTCGAGCTTGCTGAAATACCAGGCATGAATTTCGAAACTGGCACGTGCCAAACTGAAACCAGTTCCAGGATAGAACTTCAGGCCGCCTCGTTAACTGACGATGAGACAGAATTTCTCAAAATCTGCCATTATCGAGCAGTCGTGATCAAATTTTCACTGAATCTAAATTGCTAGGCAAAGCAACCAATTTAAGTCGGACCTACAAGAAAGCCTGTGTCTTTTCGTCAAGTCTGAAACTAAGGAGAAATAAATGCCTCGTGGATCAAAAGAAGCCTATACACCTAAACAAAAACGTATGGCCGCTCACATTGAAGAGAGTGAAAAAAAGAGCGGCTTATCGACTAAACGAGCCGAGAAAATCGGATGGGCAACAGTGAATAAGGAAACTGGCGGCGCAGGTAAACGCGTCTCATTGACGGCGCCAGCAAAAAAAGGTGCGCGTAAGGCCGCTGCAGGAATGTCACCTGCCAAGCGCGTCGCTGCCGCCAAAAAAGCCGCCGCCACCCGACGTGGCGAAAGCCGAGCCTCTCACTAAATATGAGATCCATTGGTTCCTGCTCTGAGGGTCACCTTTGGAGTAGGAATCAATGCCCGGTTGCGACTTCCAGCAAATTGAGTGCCTGATCGACTTCGGCCTGATGTTTGCGGTTTTCTAGACGCACCATCAGACTGTACGCACAAGGAACTACCACCAACGTCAGAAGTGTCGACAGAGTCACGCCACCAATTACGACTACGGCCATTGGCCGAGTAGTCTCGGCACCAGGGCCAAGCGCAATTGCGGCCGGAATTGCCGCAGTCACAGTGGCCACAGAGGTCATTAAAATCGGGCGCAGGCGTAACGGGCAGGCTTCCAGCAACGCTTCGCGTGTGGGCAAGCCTTCAGCACGTTTGTGATTGGTGAAGTCCACGAGAAGAATGGAGTTCTTTTTCACAATTCCCATCAGTAATAAAATACCGATCATGCTGTAGATATTTAAAGAAATGTCGGTGATGCGAAGGGCGATAAAGGCTCCGCTTAAACTAAAAGGCAAAGCGAGTAGCACCGTGAAGGGGTGAATGAAGCTATTGTACTGAGCACCCAAAATCATATACGCCACGAAAATTCCGAGAATCAAGGCAATCATTAAACTTTCTCCGGATTCTTTCGAAGCTTGCGAGCTTCCGGAGAGGACGGTGTGGTAGCCACTCGGTAAAACTTCTTTTGAAAGTTTTTGTACATAATCCATGGCATCGGCTTGTGATTTACCTGCTACGACATTGGCAAATACGGTGATCGCACGTTCGCGGTTAAAGCGGCCGATGGTGAGCAGTGACGGTTTATTTTCCAAGCTCACCAGTTCAGACAAGGGCACAATTTCGCCGTACATATTGCGCAAAGAAATTTTAGTGATGTCCTCTGGCTTGCGGTTGAATTTATCCTCTAATTTAATGCGAATATCATCGCGGTGACCGGAGTCGTCCGTGTACTTCGCAACCCGCAGGCTTCCAACCATGGCGCTGATGGTATTGGCAATATTTGAAACCGTCACACCGTGCGCGGCTGCTTTGCTGCGGTCCGGGAAGATTTTAATTTCTGGCATATTCGGTTTAAAGTCACTGTCGACATCGCTCATGAGACCCGATACCTTCATCTTTTCCATCATCAACGCGCTTAACTCACCGAGCTTTTCCCAATCAGGACCTTGCACGGAAAACGTTACTGGAAAGCCGCGCTGAGCGGTGAAACCCGCCAAAGATAAATCAAGAACTGTGGCGCGCGTGACGCCTTTGATTTTGTTCATTTCATCGCGAAAATAAACCATAAACTCTTGTTGGCTTGGCGATTTTTTAAAGGGTGCTTGTACGCCGCGATCGGGTGGGTCTTTGAGAACCACAAACATATTGCCCTGATTCACCAGGCCACCTTGAAAGCCACCAATTGCAACATAATAGTTCGCGACTTCCGGACGCGAGGCGAGAATTTTTTCAGCGTCGCGAAAGGATTGATCCGTAAATTCCATGGATGAACCAAGGGGCGTATAAATAGTCGCCAAAAACTGGTTTTGATCTTGCGGCGGTACAAATTCTTTGCGGACGCCACCGAGCAGAAGAATGCTTGAACCAAAGACCGCGATACAAAAGAAAATCACGGACCAGCGATAGTTGAGGCAGACGTCGAGAATGCGGCGATAAGTCAGGGCCAGATAATCCATAAAGCGATTCATGTGTCGGCCAATAAAAGTATCTTTACCCGTTGTGAGAAACTGCGAACAGCGCATCGGTGCCAGCGTAAGGGCTTCAAGGAGCGAGATCACCACCGCGACTGACATCGCGACACCGAACTGAAAGAAGAACTTTCCGACGATGCCCTTCATGAATACGACCGGTAAGAAAATCGCGAGAATGGCGAGTGAGGCGGCGACCGCAGCACCGGTGATCTCGCGCGCGCCCACCAGAGCGGCTTGAACGCGGGTCATGCCTTCTTCGTAGTAGCGCACGATGTTTTCAAGAACCATGATGGCGTCGTCAACGACGATTCCGATGGAGAGTGAGAGCGCCAGAAGCGTGAAAGTGTTAATGGTGAAATTCAAGGCTCGCAAAACAATGAAAGTGCCGATGAGTGAGGTCGGAATCGCCAAGATGACGTTAAAAGCAGATCCCCAAGAACCCAGAAATAAATAACAGACCACAGACGTGAGCAAAGCCGACAACATCAGGGTGAACAAAAGCTCATGTGTGGATTCACGAATGAAACGGGTTGAATCGACAATCAAATTCAACTTCAGTCCATCGGGCAGAT
>JAYVXN010000323.1:0-4651 GCA_043785085.1 Bdellovibrionales bacterium
CGGTGAAGAGGTGGCCGCTTGCAGTGATGGCACCATTCCGTTTTGGGTGCAGCTAGCTGAGCATCAGCTGGTGATTCTGGATTCGGCCGACGATGAAAACCTGCGCCGCAGCCTTCGTTCACTGCGGCCTCAGAAAACAGGATATGTTTGGCTCCTTTCGCATCGGCCCTTTCTTAGCCCAGGAGCTGACGACGAGGCGAAAAAATCCACGCAACTGCCTCGGCTCCTGCTGGGCCGTGTTTCAGCGGTGATCGTCGGTCATAAACATCAGATGAGTTTCAACCAATTTAAAAGCGGGCTACCACCAGAAATAATCGCTGGCAATGGTGGTGATAATTTGCATCCTGAGCCCCTGAAGGGCAAAGGTATGACGACCTCCAGCTTCAGTGGATTTGGCTTTCTGACGTTAGAAAAAGTGAAAAAGGATCACTGGACGATGATCTCGCATGACCACTCGGGAAAGCCGATGATTCGCTGCGAATTGCATGAAGCTCGCCAAGCGCAATTGCAGTGCCAGAATTTATAACTATGAACTGTGAATTGCGCTCTCGAGTTTTAGGCTTATCTAATAATTACGACTTATTGCCGAGTTTAGCAGTGGGCTTGCCGGCTTTTTTCCAGTCTTGGATACCATCGGCCATAACACTGACATTGGTATAGCCAGCTTCAACGGCTTTTTGAGCCGCCTGATGTGAGGCTATGCACTCCGTGTTGGCGCAGTAAAAAACCAATTTCGCATCTTTGTTTTTCGGCAAAGTCTGAGCAGGGCCGAACTGAGAAACCGTTTGCAAAGGAATGGCTCCTGGAATCAGTCCACTTTTTGTTCGTGTTTCAACTGTGTTGGCGTCGTAAATATGCAAATCGTTGCCCGCGTTTTTCATTCATTGATCCAGCTCATTGACGTGAATCAATTTAAAGGCTTCTTGAGACGAATGGGCTGCTTTTGCTTGTTCGGCAAAGGCAAATCCAGGTGCAGCTAAACTGATCAAAGCAGTCAATAAAAATGGCTTCATAGGTTCCTCCCGGTGAATTCAAATAATTGTAGACGTAAGTAGCGCGAAAATCCAAATCAATTAGAAGGGCAACTGATCCACGTCTCTTTTTCGTCAAGTCTTTGTTGAATCAAACCGAGGTATTCAGAGCAATTGGGGGAGCACCGTGATGAATCGATTTTTGACACTGATCCTGTTCTTTTTCAAAAAAATCTTTGGTGCTGTCAATTATACGTCGCCAGCGTGGTTCAACTCGCTGCAAATTAAATTTATCGAGACTCGTGTCGGACAGTGGTGCCGGAGCCGACTGGCTTGGATGCGCAGTCATCCTCGCTCAGCATTCTATTTAATTTCTGGATCAATCCTTGGTCTTGTACTTGTCGTCGTCGTGATCGTGCGCACCATTAATTACATTAACTCATTACCGAAACCAGATTATATCACCGTCGAGGTGAATGCACCTTCTTTGCCAAATTTGGAAACCCGAGAACAGGGAGAATTGAACATCAGATTTTCGCGCTCAGTTGCGGCTCTCAATCAACTCAGCAAGCCGGTGACTGAAGGCGTGACTCTGACGCCCGCGTTGAAAGGCGTTTGGCATTGGGAATCTGACCATGAATTGATTTTTCGACCCAGTGGCAAATTTGAGAAAAATGACGCTTGGGGCATTGGCCAGAAATACACCATTAGTTTTACAAAAAAGTTTTTCCCGTCGCAGGTTTTGCTGAAGGACTTCACCTATGACTTTAACATGCCCCAGTTGGCGGCCCAAATCTCTAAACAGGACTTTTATCAAGATCCCCGTGACCCCAAGAACAAAAGAGTGGTCGTCAATTTGTCATTCAATTATCCGATTGACGCTGAGGATTTCAAAAAACGAGTTGTGATGACGCTGCAAAGTAAAGATGCGGCGGTCCTCGGAGAAAAGGCAAAATCCGTCCCGTTTTCAACCTCTTTCGGTAAGTTCTTAAACGAAGCCTATATCTCTTCTGACCCCTTAGAAATTCCCAAAGATGACATGGTGATGCGAGTCGAAATCGACAAAGGGGTGCACGGCCAGTTCAGCGGGCAAACCGAGGACAAACTGGCGGCGGCGATTGCCGTGCCTGGGATGTTTAATTACTTTAAGTTTACCCAAGCCCAGGTGACTTTTGCCCGCAATGAACGCTATGAGCCGGAGCAGGTTTTAATTCTTGAAACCATAGGTGAAGTCTCAAGTGAAGCTGTCGCGAAATCTATTGAGGTGATGCTATTGCCGTTGATATCACCCGACGTTGATGCAAAGAAAAACAAGGAGAAAAAGCATTACTGGCGCTCGACTTCAGAAGTTACCGAAGCAGTGAAAGCGCAAATGACACCGGTGAAATTAACCCTGATTCCGTCGGAGCAGGAGGCGACCCTCATGCATTCCTTTAAGGTCAATATGCCGGTTGGACGCTCACTTTTTGTGAAGGTCAATCATGGCCTTAAGTCTTTTGGCGGCTATGAACTGGCCCATGATTACCTCGATATCGTGGGAGTACCCGAATATCCGAAAGAACTTTTGATCATGTCCCAAGGTTCGTTATTGAGCCTATCTGGCGACAAAAAAATTCCGCTACTGGGGCGAAATATTCACAAAGTTGATTTTCAAATTTCGCGCATTTTGCCAGCCCAGCTCAATCAGTTGATCGTCCAGGTCTATGGTCAATCGCCGGATTTTTCTCATCCAAATTTTGATTACTTTAGCGACGACACGCTCGCTGAAAAATTTGCAGAGAAACGGACACTGAAAGTTGAAAGTGAAGCGGCCACGCAATATTTTTCTTTTGACTTAGAACCCTATCTTGCAAAAAACGAAGGTAATCGCCGTGGCATGTTTTATCTCACAGTCAAAGAGGAAAAAGGCAGCCGCCGTGATCAACGTCTGATTTTGTTGACGGATCTAGGCGTGGTGGTCAAAGAAACCGTGGCAAAGGCCCATGATGTTTTTGTCCAGAATTTGCGCACGGGTGCCGCAGTCGTGGGTGCGACAGTTGAAGTGCTCGGCGCTAACGGTATTGCGATCTTAGAAGCTAAAACTGGTCCGGATGGACGCGCCAGTTTCCCAGATTTACATGATTTTAAAAATGAAAAACGTCCGATTGCCTTTGTCGTGCAAAAAGATGGCGATCTCTCTTATTTGCCCTATCAAATGCACTCGCGCGAATTGAGCTTTTCGCAATTTGATGTCGGTGGAATTTATGAGAATGCGCAATCTGATCAACTCACGGCCTATCTGTTTTCTGATCGTGGCATTTACCGGCCCGGTGATGGCATCAACTTAGGCCTTTTAGTGCGCGGAAAAAACTGGAAGAAGTCATTTAAAGATGCGCCGATCACGTGGTCGGTGACTGACCCGCGTGGGACTGAGGTCCATCGTGAAAAGCTTCAGGTCAGCTCAAGTGATCTGAAGTCCTTGAATTTTTCAACTCAAGACTATTCGCCCACGGGTAATTACGAGATTCGGGTTTTTATCACCAAGAAAAACGAAATCGATCAGCAAATCGGCTCCCTCACAGTCAGAGTTGAAGAATTTCTTCCGGACCGAATGCGCATTACGACGCATTTGTCGCAAGAACGTCTGGACGGCTGGGTCAGTCCCACTGGGCTGAAAGGCTTGGTCACCTTGCGAAATCTTTTCGGCACTCCAGCTGAAAATCGCCTGGTCAAAGGTAAGCTGATTCTGATTCCGATTCAGCCCTCATTTCACAGCTTAAAAGATTACACGTTCACCGAATTTAAACGCGACGAAAAAATGTTCTCAGAGCCGCTGGAGTCTAAAAAAACCGATGCGACCGGAGGTGCTGAGTTTGATCTGCGGCTCGCCCGTTTTGACTCGGGCATGTACAGTTTAAGATTTGAAGCAGAAGGATTTGAAGCGGCCGGGGGTCGTGGAGTCAATGCTAGCTCTGCCGTTCTCGTTTCAATGTTGCCTTATCTAGTGGGTGTGAAGCGTGACACTGATTTGAGTTATCTCAAAAAAGACAGTCAGCATGTTCTGAATTTGATTGCGGTTGATCCAAAACTTAATCGGGTTGCAGCTACAGATTTACAGGTGGTTTTAGTTGAACGCCGCTTTGTTTCGACTTTGCTGAAACAAAATGACAGCACCTATAAATATCAATCAGTGCTCAAGGAAATTCCGGGTGAAGCCAAACCATTTTCTGTGTCAGAAAAGGGCTCAATCTTTGCGCTTCCGACCGACAAGCCCGGAGATTTTACGGTGGTCTTTAAAACCAAATATGGAGCTGAAGTCAATAAAGTCTTATTCACCGTGGTAGGCGAGGCCAATCTCACTCGGTCACTAGAAAAAAATGCGGAATTGCAGTTGGTCTTAAATAAAAAGGACTTCAATCCCGGTGAAGAAATTGAGATGCAAATTAGGGCTCCTTATGCAGGCGCAGGTCTGATTACAATTGAGCGTGATAAAGTTTTTGCCAGCAAATGGTTTAAGACATCGACCACGGCAATCGTCGAGAAGATTAAGATTCCAGAAGGAGTCGAGGGCAATGCCTACGTCAACGTCACTTTCTTGAGAGCAATTGATTCACGCGAGATTTTCATGAGTCCTTTGAGTTTTGCGGTCCAGCCATTTTCGGTCAGCCTCGACCAGCATAAGACGGTGCTCACTCTGGATG
>JAYVXN010000324.1:0-4647 GCA_043785085.1 Bdellovibrionales bacterium
CCGACCAAAGAAATTTGCCGATTGGTCGGGTGGAGATCGCTCAAGGTGATTTACGTGATTTGCCCTCGCTCAAACGGGCCGTAAGAAACTGTCAGCAGATTTTTCATGTCGCTGCGGACTATCGTTTTTGGGCCAAGGATCCTAGTGAAATCTATGCCAGTAACGTAACCGGGACAAAAAACCTATTAGTGGCCGCTGAATCCGAAGGCGTGCGAAAATTCGTTTTTACCTCAACTGTCGGCACTCTGGGCTTGGCCTCGCAGCCGAGACCTGGAAATGAGCAAACCGCTGCTCTCCCAGATCAATTTGAAAGTCACTACAAAGCTTCCAAACTTGCAGCCGAAAAACTGGTGATGGCTTTTGTGGCCCGCGGGTTGCCGGCTGTCGTGGTCAATCCTAGTACCCCGATCGGCGCCTGGGATCGCAAGCCCACGCCAACGGGAAAGATCATTGTTGATTTTGCCAAGGGCCGACTGCCGGCCTATGTGGAGACCGGACTCAATTTTGTCGATGTCGAAGACGTCTGCCGTGGCCATTTACTCGCGGCCCGTCTTGGCAAAATCGGCGAGCGCTATATTTTAGGAAGTGAAAACCTGCCGATGCTGCGTTTTTTGCAACTTCTGGCTGAGGCAACCGGACGCAAGGCCCCCCGGCTTCGCCTTCCTTGGCAGCTTGCACACTTCGCTGGCTGGGCGAGTACGACGTATGCCTCCTATATTTCACATCAAGAACCGCGGATTGCCCTTGAGGCCGTGCGCATGGCCAAACACACGATGTATTTTAATTCTGAAAAAGCAGAGAAGGAACTGGGTTGGACAGCCCGCCCAATTGGTCATGCAATCGGGAATGCCGTCTCCTGGTTTGCACAAAACGGTTTTATGACCCTGAAAAATGAGAATTTAACCCCCGATCGCAAAAGAGGTGATGAATGTCTATTCCAATGAAACAAACGGTCGCCGTTGGCGCGTACATTATGAAACAAAAAATGCGCCGAAATGAGCGCTTTCCATTAGTGCTCATGCTCGAGCCGCTGTTTCGTTGCAATCTCGCCTGTGCCGGCTGCGGAAAAATTCAGTATCCAGAGGAAGTTTTAAAGAAAACTCTCTCGCCTGAGCAGTGTTTTGTGGCAGCGGAAGAATGCGGAGCTCCCGTGGTGACCGTCGCCGGAGGTGAGCCCTTAATTCATCCGAAAATCAAAGAGATCGTCAGCGGATTAATTGACCGTCGTAAATTCGTTTATCTTTGTACGAACGCAATCTTATTAAAAAATAAACTTCATTTATTCGAACCTAGTGACTATTTGACCTTCAGTATTCATTTGGACGGTTTGAAAGAACACCACGACGGCTGCGTGCGTAAAGAAGGGGTTTTTGAAAAGGCCATTGACGCCATTCGTGCGGCGAAAGAGCGCGGCTTTCGGGTGTGCACAAACACCACCGTATTTGACGGTCACAGTCCTCAGGATCTGCACCAGTTTTTTGACCAGCTCAAAGACCTGGGCGTTGATGGCATGATGATTTCGCCTGGCTACAGTTACGAAAAAGCCCCGGTTCAAGATAAGTTTTTGAAACGTGAAAAAACCAAAGAATTATTCCGGCAGATTTTGGCGCCGATGCGCGAGGGCCTGAAGCACTGGGAATTTAATCAGTCACCGCTGTTTTTAGACTTTCTCGAAGGCAAAGTTGATTATCAATGCACACCCTGGGGAAACCCGAATTATACCGTCTTCGGCTGGCAGCGTCCCTGCTATTTACTATCTGAGGGCGGCTATGCTGAAACGTTTCAAGAGTTGATCGAAGAAACAGAGTGGGAGCACTACGGAGTGGGGAGAAATCCGAAATGCGCCAATTGCATGGTTCATTGCGGCTTTGAGCCGACCGCCGTCAACGACAGTATGTCCTCTCTTGGCAAAATGTGGCGATCCGCGCGATCGGTGATGTAATCGGTGATGTAATCGGTGCTGTAAAAGAGGTTGTATGGCGATGAATCAACATATTGAAGTTGAACGGCCGCTCAATGAGCCTTGGCAAGAGGTCAGCGACTCATTCGAAACAGTCTTTGCGTGCATGCAAGCCGCAAAAGAATTTTTGTTTTCTCAACAGCGTAGCGAGAGTTTTTGGTGTGCGGAACTAGAGTCGAATGCCACGATTACGGCGGAGTATGTTTTTTTATGTCAGTGTTTGCATCTGGAAATTGAGAGCAAACGCGAGCGCTTGAGCCGCTATCTTCTGGGTCAGCAAAATCCGGATGGCAGCTGGGGAATCGCCGTGACCCTCAAAGGCGATGTTTCCACCACAGCCGAGGTCTATTTGGCCTTGACGATATTGGGACTTCCTCGGGAAACTCCGGCACTGCTGCGGGCCGAGAGATTTATAGTCGCCTATGGCGGCCTTGAAGCAGTGCGGGTTTTTACGCGGATTTTTTTCGCTATGTTTGGCTTGATTCCATGGTCTGCCATTCCGGCGCTGAGTCCGGAATTTGTCCTCTTACCGCCATTAGCGGCAGTGAATATTTACTCGCTCTCCAGCTGGGCCCGCTCAACCATGATCCCGCTCTTCATTATTTTTCACCATAAGCCGATCTTCGCACTTCCGAACGGGCGGCAGAGCGAGAATCCGTGGCTCGATCATCTCTGGCTGAATAAACAAGATAAACGTATCCCATACATGCCGTCGTGGTGGGAGTTGTTGCTTCAAAAGGGCCTGTGTCATGAGACCATCTTCGGGACACTCGATAAGTTTTTGCAACTTTACGAACCCTGGCGGGTGAAGCGTGTTCGTGAAAAGTCTTTGGAGAAATGTCTTGATTATGTCCTGCTTCATCAGGAGGATTCGGGCGATTGGGGTGGAATATTTCCGCCAATGATCAATGGAGTGCTGGCTTTAGTTCTGGAAGGTTATTCCTTGGAATCGACGCCCGTGAAAAAAGCCTTGGCGGCAATTGAGAAATTCAGTTGGCAGGATTCGCGCGGTTTGCGCATTCAAGCTTGTGTTTCTCCAGTTTGGGATACCGCTTTGTCTTTGATTGCGCTGATTGATAGTGGCGTCTCGCGTGAAGACCCCAGGCTCAAGCAGGCGGCCCGCTGGCTCATAGAAAAAGAGATCAATTGCGATCATGGTGATTGGCGAATATATGGCCCCAAAGTTTCTGGTGGTGGTTGGTCGTTTGAGTATCATAATACGTGGTTTCCAGATATTGATGATACGGCGGCAGTTTTACTAGCACTTTGCAAGCTTGATCCTGAAAATAAATCTCATCCGAGCGTGCAACGGGCGGTGGACTGGATACTCGGAATGCAAAACCGTGACGGCGGATGGGCCGCGTTTGATCTGAATAATGATAAGCTCTATCTCAATAAAATTCCGTTTTCAGATATGAACTCACTTTGCGACACCAGCTGTCCTGATGTGACCGGGCGGGTGCTTGAGATTTTCGGGATGCTTTTGCAAGACCAGCAAAATGCACGCCTCAAAATTTCGGTTGAACGCGCCCTGGGTTACCTGCAGAGATCGCAAGAGGCCAATGGCTCTTGGTTTGGTCGCTGGGGTGTGAACTACGTTTATGGAACGAGCAATGTGCTCTGTGGTCTAACACAGTTGCGAATGCCAGCCACTCATCCCATGATCAAAAAAGCCACCAACTGGTTGATGAGTATTCAAAATTCTGATGGCGGTTGGGGTGAGAGTTTAACCTCATATGATTTAGGCACGTTTGTTCATCATTCCTCGACTCCTTCGCAAACGGCTTGGGCCTTAATGGGACTGATGAAGTTTCTTAGCGTGCAATCTGGCACGATTGCCGACGGAATTTCGTGGCTGACGCAGAATCAAACCGAGGCAATATCAGAGCCGACGTTTGAGGGTGGCGAACCAGTGCCGCTCGCTTGTGGTGCAACCTGGAATGAGATCGAAGCGACTGCCACTGGTTTCCCGCAACATTTTTACCTGCGCTATCATCTTTACCGGCATTATTTTCCGATGATGGCACTTGGCCGCTACTTGCGCCTGCGGGCAAATTGAGGTTTGTCGATGTTGCATTTTCTTGAGCTGCTCAAAGGCACGATTGTTCATCGGCCATATGTTTTTGGATTTTTCGGGATTTATCTTCTTTGCGCCTTGGCGCATCTCGGCTGGACGCGGACTTTGCTCTACACGATTGTCGCATTTCTGATTGCTCTTATGTCAGAATTGAGTTCGACGCGAAACGGTTTTCCGTTTGGCCATTATGTTTATCTCGATAGTTCTCGTGTCTCAGAATTGTGGATTGCCAATGTTCCGGTCTGGGATTCTCTCTCGTTTGTCTTTCTATCTTACTTTAGCGGGACGCTTGCCGAGGCGCTCATACCGAAAGGTCATGTGATGCGGCTATCTCTTCTCTCTGGCTTCATCATGATGTTGATGGATATTGTCATCGACCCCGTGGCCTTACAGGGTCAGAAATGGTTTCTGGGGCAAATATATTATTATCCGAACGGAGGGCTCTATTTCGGCGTGCCCTTGAGCAATTTCGCCGGCTGGTTCTTTGTCGGAACGCTCATCACCTGGGTTTTGCATCTGGTGAACCGGCGGTTGTCAAAAAATGCGCGGGCTGCAGAAATCAAACGGCGCGGGCTGATGAGTCTAGGCGTGATCGGCGGCGTCTATTCAT
>JAYVXN010000325.1:0-14409 GCA_043785085.1 Bdellovibrionales bacterium
GTTCCGTGCCACTACCCGCTAATTCGGCATTCAAATTTACCAAGTTGCTGGTTCCCGCTGCTGATGCGTCAGCACAGGCGACCCCCTTACAACCACCCGCCCTTCCTAATTCAGTCGATATTCCGCAGACGGCCGCGCGCTTTCAAGTATTAAAAACGGCAAGCAACTGGAAGCTTTATAAAACCGGCTGGAATCACGCCAATGCGGTGGCGCCCATTCCAACCGGTGATGAAGACGAGTTTCGCACGGCCATTCACGCGGCCTTCAAAGCCGAGAGCAAAGAAATCTATATGGAAACTCCGTATTTTTATCCAGATGCGGAGACCGTTGGAATTTTAAAAGATGCTCTCCAGCGCGGCGTTAAACTGCATCTGATCACCAATGGTTTATCCACCAGCGACGGTCTCTCTAAGCTGATTCCGGTGATGATGGATAAAACCTTTCGCGAACTCACCGCTGCGGGCGCAAAAATTCAGATGACGCAAAATCATATGCTACACGCGAAGATTTTTGCATTGCGCGGCCAGGGCCTGATGTTTATCGGCTCCCACAATATGCACCTGCGCTCAGGCTTTTTTGACAAAGAGGTCATGGTTAGCTTTCAAGTCGATCCCGCTGTCCTCTCTGCTGAAGATCCGGCCTCAGGAATTCGCGAACCGATTGATTACCGCGCACAAAGCTGGGCTGAATTCAGTCAGATCAAAAGCTCCACACCGCCGCTGCTGACACCTGCTTTCAATGGCGTCGTCAAAGACATTATTGACGTCTACAATCACCCAGAGGCGTATGACAAAGATACGCAAAGTTTCGTCCAAACATTTTTTGGCTTTTGGATCAAGACCGTGACTGCATCGACACCCAATATCTTCAGCGATGCGACTAAACTCACTGTCTTGCAGGATTCGCTTCTCGCTGAAATCGCTACGGAAAAATTCGTGTTCGCATTGCCGGTTGGATATTTTCTTTAAGCTTGTGCTCTTCTCGCTCGCCCTAGCTTGGAGGAGGAACCTAGGCACCTACAATTCGATATTTTGTAAAACGAAGTGACATACAGAAATTAAATCAATGAACGCATTCGACGCTGTTTTATCAATGTGTTTCTCTAGATAAATTATTCGACGGTACCTTTTTCAGGTTATCCGATTCATTAAAAGCGGATTTTGAAAGACGCTTTAGTTTATCACAAATGTCTTCTCGGCCCTTCGGAGGATCAAGTGGCTCCGGGGCCTGAATTTCAGCCTGAAGCTTTTGCAAAGCTGGATCCAGTCGTAGCATATGGCGCACTAAAAAGCGATGTGAGCGATAAAATAAACTCGGAGCCGGCGCAGTTTGCCAAGGCAGGGTATCGATTCCACGACTTTCGAAAAGGTAGCGAAATCCATAATCAACATTAGAATCTCTAAAACCTTTTAATTGCGAATCAATTTTATATTTCGCGATGATTGGATTTTCTGGAAGAAAGTCGATATCAAACTTCAATTCGGCTGCTGTGGGCAATGGCTTATCAACGCAGTGAGCACTATTGGTCTCAATTTCAAATTCCGGAAGTTCACCTTTCTTAAGTCTTTCGGTTGCCTGATGCTCGTAATTTGAAACAAGCCGCGCCTTTTCTTTTTGTTCTTTTAGAATAGAAATATAAGTTGCAGTCAAATCCGTCGAGTCCCTCACCCTTGAATCTAGGCTGGACATATCGTTGTTACGCCTGATGACCGCTTCCGGCAACCAATCCTCAGGCCTGAATAGGTCGCACCTAATCGAGCCTAGAATTGCATATTTGTAACGCTCATATTCCGGGGTTTGGCGAATTCTTTTTGCGACTTCTCGATCATTCAAATCAGCGATATTTTGGTCGAGATCTGAAAGTTGGCTAAACTGATGGCCTCTAAAAGTACCCCAATCTTTGGGGTCGTTTTTGCCGGTCTTATCTAAACACCGATATTGTGGATTGGTCTGGAGAGCGGTCATCGCAATATCACTGAGGGTACGCAAGTATTGAATTTCATTTCCACATTGATTGAATACGCCATTTACGAATCTTGTCCAAGTTGAGGGAGATTCAAACGGCAACCGAAGTCCTTGATTAAGATCATTAATGTCAACTGCATGACATTGCATACAGAGTTGAGGGTTGGCCAGGCTCATCTGGGGATGCTTTGCAGCCAACGAAATATCATAATACTCAACACGCATCCGTAGCGGGTCATTGTGCATCATTTCAACGGCCTCATTTTGGCGAAGCGAGGGATCCCCTCCGTTTAACGAAAAAATTGCCTCAATCTTACCTATTTGGGCTGCTCCGTCGCCCTCACGCAAGGGTGAAAAAAGCAAAATCCGTGGATTCGTTGCTATGGAATTTTGGCCGGCCAAACTGGTGTGAGCAATGACGTAATTTTCTCGATATTTTTTTGGCAGGCAGCAAATCAGATCACCTGTCGTTTTAAGTTTGTGCGAATGGCCCGCAATGTAAGATCGAATTCCAGCTGGGTTGACCAAATGCTCGTTGATCGGTAGTCCGGCAGGGCATTCAGTTGAAGAGCCAGACCAAGCAAAGATCGACTAAAGCCATGTGAGTATGGTGATGTGAACTCGTTTTAGCATTGCCCTATTTTCAATCCAATGCCGACAATTGTCAATTTAGGCTTTTACTTTGAACTAACTTTTGACGGAAACAGAGATCGTCTTTAAGACAGCAACTCACGTTCCTAGTAAAAATAACCATCATTGAATTCACCTTTCTAAAGGGCTCAGGTCACCCGAGTCCACACTCCCCGCACCAGAAAAGAAAAACTCTTCGCCCCGGGGCACTCACCTCCATCGCCACGAAAGCGCAGGAGCAGCCCTCCAAGGACGGCAAGACGCCGTGTCGGCAATCACACGCGCCAAAAAAACCTACCGCAGATAAAAGCGAATCCCCAGAGACAGCCCCAGCATCGCAGCACCGAGGCCGGCCAGATTTCTGAGGGGCGGAACAAAAATTCCGACAAACAAAATCGCTGCCGATAAAAAAATGGCAAGTGAGGTGAGCTTTGGAAATGGAAAAGCCTTGGGCGCTGGCACGCTCGATATTTGCGCACGAATTGAGGCCAAAGCGACAATTTTACGGCGCATTTTTTTTGCCGTCTCATCACTTGGATTAGCCTGAAGGATGCGGCCATATTTTTGCGAGGCAAATGGCAAGCATTCGGCATCATGACAGGCAAAGATAAAGCGCTCATGCAAGTTCTCAGCAGAAAAGTTCTCGAGCACATCACGCCAGAGGGCATTTAATTCTGGCCGTCCGTTAAGCTTGATTTCACCAGAGAACTTTTCTTCTAAGCGAATCTTCTTAAAGAGCACACCACAGTTCTGACACTCATTGGCATCTGGGGCGCGACGAGCCCGACACTTTGGGCAGGTGTCCACATTCTCAATGATTGGCGCTGGCGTCGCTGGTCGGCGGGCTTCTTGAACTCGCTCAACCACTGGCGCTAAGACTGCGGCTTGATGCTTCTCTTCCGGCAAATTGAGCACAGCGGCGATCTTGGTTTCAGGGGCGAATTCAGGATCTTGCAGTAAAAAACTTTGCCCAAAGGCTTCACCCGGTGGCAACGGAAAACGAAAAGCAAACTGGCGAAAACAGCTGGTGCACTCAAATCGGGGCTCAGCGACGACAATTTGTGCCGCTTCTACCGAATAGAGACGCTGACAATTCGGGCAGTGCAAGCGAATCAGGGCAAAGGCGGTTTGTGAATTTAAGTTTTCCAATAGCTCACTCCCCTTGATGATGATAAAAGAAAGTATGCGTGAAAATACGTTTACAAATAAACGCGAAAAATTTCAGCACCATCTGCGAGCTTATCGCCTTCCAATCCTATCAGGATTATTATTAGGCACAAGCAATATTCCATTTCCGCCCTGGGCCCTGTTTTTTTGCCTGGTGCCCCTTTGGCTTTTTTGGTACCAGCGGCCCACTCTCAAACAAGCCCTGTATGGCGGGTGGCTCGCCCAATTTATTGGTCATTTAATCGGCTTTCACTGGATTGCCTACACCGCAGTCGCCTTCGGAAACTTACCGGTTCCCCTCGGAGTTTTGGTGCTCTTGCTCTTTTGTTCTTGCGCAAATTTGACCTACGCTCTGGCTGGACCCATCTGGCTGTTCTTGACCTCACATTTGCTATTTGTTCAGAGGCTCTCTCGCCTCATCTCAATTTTACTTCTGGTCGCGGTTTTTGCGCTAAGCGAATATTATTTTCCGAAAATTTTTCCGTGGAACCTCGGCTACTCCTGGCTGTGGTTTCATCTTCCCGGAGCGCAAAGTGCTGATTTTTGGGGATTTGATGGGCTCAACTTCATAACGATTCTAGTCAATGGTCTGATGGCCTTAGCCATGCTGAGGCACCGTGAGAAAATCGCCCAATGGTGGCGCCCCATTGCGGTGGCTGTGGCCCTGTTCATATTAGTCAATATTTTCGGTTTATACCGGCAAAACCTTTGGAACGCCACTGAACCTGACGCCGAATTGAAGTTTTTGATCGTCCAAGGCAACATCGGCAATTTTGAAAAACAATATGCTGAGTTAGGCGCCGGATTTCAGGGGCATATTATTCAGGCCTTTTTAGATCTCACCCGCAATGGTCTGGAGAAGTTTCCAGATTCAGACTATATCATTTGGCCAGAGACGGCTTTTCCGGCCGCACTCGATCCGCTTTTTCAAAATGAGCGCTATCCGCAAATGCTGCTCAGTCAAATGCATTTCCTGGGTAAGCCGTTGCTCACTGGTTCCTATTCAATGAATTCGGCACGCGATGCATTCAATAGTCTTTTCCTTGTGACTCCCGAAGGCACCACGCCGATACCACCTTACCGAAAAACTATTCTTTTAGCGTTCGGCGAATACTTTCCGGGAGCTCAATATCTCCCCGCCTTTGTTAAACGCCTTTATCCAATGTCGGATTTTGGCCGTGGCGGTGGCCCGACCGTGATGCGGTGGCGCGATCAAAAATTCGGTCCGCAAATTTGCTACGAAGGCCTTTATCCGATATTTTCGGCCGAATCGGCGCAGAAAGGTGCTGAAATTTTCATCAATGTTGCCAATGATTCCTGGTACGGAAACACCTTTGAGCCACATCAACACCTTTACTTGACGTACGCCAGGGCCATAGAAATGCGCAGGCCCCTGGTGCGCGCGACCAACACCGGGATTTCCAGCGCCATTTTGGCGAGCGGAGAAATACTCGAGCAGTCGCCGCAGGACATTCCCTGGGTTGGCCAATATAAAATCAAGTATCGCGTCAATCCGCCCCATACTTTTTATGAAAAAATCGCAGCCTATTGGGGATACATTCTGGCAATCTTCGCCCTTTCGCTGTTAGTATTTGTCCGTGGAATCAAAAAACGCGCTCCGAACAATTGACTGGATCGAAATCGTTGAACGTCTGGAGGCCTTTGCCACGAGCGAGGTGGCGCGCACGCAATTGCGCGAAATCAAGCCTCTGGCCACGGTGGATCAGGCTCGTAAAATCTTTCAAGAAACCCAAGAAGCGCAAGCGGTCTTAAGTTTCGGCGAACGACCCTTTATGGAAAGCCTCGATCTTTTCTCGCATTGGTTTCAGCGCTTGAAGCGTGAGGCAGTCCTCACCACTCTCGAATTACGTGACGTGCGGCGCTTCAGTTTGGAGACTTTGGCTTTGCAAGAAGTCTTACGGCAAGTTGAAACTCCGTGGATTCTGAATTTGCGCGCACGACTGATGGATGCCAATGGGCCTTTGTCAGCAATTGATCATATCATGACTCCCAATGGTGAAATCCGCACTGATGCCAGCGAGACACTCTACAATCTTCATCGTGACAAAGCCTCGCAGACCCGCGCCCTCCAATCAGTCCTGGATAAACTCATCAAAGCGCACGACATGGAAACCGTCATCCAAGACAAATATGTTACGACACGCGAAGGCCGTTGGGTCATCCCAGTTAAAGGCGGCCGCCAACATCAGTTTCCTGGAATCATTCATGCCTCTAGCCAAAGTAAGCAAACGGTTTTTATGGAACCAGACGAAGTCGTTCCCTTAAACAATCGCCTGCGGCAAATCGATCTCGAAATTGAAGATGAAATTGAACGACTGCTGACGTCACTGTCACATTACTTGCGCACTCTGCTCCGAGACCTCGAATCTGCGCAAGCGGTGCTACTTGAAGCCGACGTGCGTTTCGCACAAGCCAAACTCGCCGATGCGCTCTCAGCCAGTCCTTGCGTGTTTTCGGAAGAACGCTTCGAACTCAATGATGTCCGTCACCCACTCTTAGTATTAAAAAGCGATAAGGTGATTTCAAACTCAGTTCGTCTGGCTAAAGATCGTCGCATCTTGCTTCTTTCAGGGCCCAATGCGGGTGGTAAAACTGTCCTTCTCAAAAGTGTCGGTTTGGCCGCGCATATGGCACGCTGTGGATTGATGATTTGTGCTGAGGAAAGTTCGATCCTGCCCTTTTTCAAAACTTTGCACATTGCCGTAGGTGATGCGCAAAGTGTTGATGCACATCTCTCCACATTTGCCGCCCATTTGAAAGTTCTCGATTCGGCCACCAAAGCGCAAGGTCCACATGATCTCTTATTGATCGATGAAATTTGTGGCTCGACCGATCCGGAGGAAGGTTCGGCACTCGCGCGAAGTTTCATTGAAGCCTATGCCAAGCATGGCGTATTTGCAGTGATCACCAGTCACTTAGGCCCGTTGAAGGTCGGCTGGGATGCGCAATCGGGTGTCACCAATGGTAGCCTTGAATACGACAGTCAGTCTGGGCAACCGACGTATCAGTTTTTCATGGGTATTCCTGGGCAGAGCTTGGCCTTGCAAACCGCTCGTCGCGTGGGTGTTGACCAACAGGTTCTGGACCGGGCTTTAGATTTTCTCAGTCCAGAGACGAAAATGCAGCAAATTCATTTGCGTGAAATCGAATCCATGAAAGACGAGCTTCACGAGTTGCGCACCCGGCTGTTTGATGAAACCAAAGCCGCGCGCGAAGCGAAAAAGCGCTATATGGATTTGATCCAACAGTTTCGACAAGAAAGAGACCAGTGGCTTGATCGTACGGTGAAAAAAGCTGAAAAGAAAATCGACGAAATGATGGACCATGCGCAAGTCGATAATATCTTCCGCAAGCACGAGCGCCTCTCGATTTTGAAACAAGAATTACCAGAGGTCATTAAATCCTCTGGTCCGGCGACGGCCGCGAGTCAGCGCAAGAAAATCGAAACTCCTGAGGACTTTGAAAAAGTCTTTCCGCCTGGATCTTTAGTGTTTATTCCGAGTGTCGGGCATGACGGCGTTGTTCAGGGTAAGGCAAACGCGAAGGGTGAGATTCCGATCTTAAGTAATTCCATGCGCCTGTTCGTGCATTTCTCACAATTGCGAGCTCCGCAAAACGCGCAGAATCCGACCTCCCAAATCGTGCGGCGAAGTTCAGGCGTCACCGTTGCGCTCACTGATTCGGAACGAGTGATTGATTTGCGTGGCCAGAAAGTGGAAGACGCGATTTCTCAACTCGAGGTGCAGCTGGATGCGGCAGCGCTGAACAATGAGGACCGAGTTAAGATCGTCCACGGCCATGGCACTGAGGCTTTGAAAAAAGCCATCCGTGCCCATCTTTCACGGAGTATTTACGTCAAAAAGTGGAAAGCCGCCTCAAGTGAGACCGGCGGCGATGGTGTCACTTGGGCGGAATTGAAAGATTAATGTTCCGAGGGTGCTATCAAATCACGTCATATTCAGACTGAGTCATGGCGATCAGTTCAATATTGCACCTTCTCATCACAAGTCGGCTTGGTCAGGCCGGGCAGATTTAAATTCTTCGGCTCAAGCAGTAAATCCTCGATACAGGATTTCACCTGGCGCCGAACACTCTCGGCAGTGAAATTTTCTTCGCTATTGATGCGCGACCACACCGTTGTTCCAGATTTAACCGCAAATAAAGTTCGCCCGCGCCAGATACTCTTAAAGTGAATCACGCGATTTAAGTCTCCTGAAATCGTCACTTCTCCTGAAAGTCCCAAATCGGCACAATCATCGCTGCCACACTTATAAAAGCCTTTCAGAATGCTGACCATCTCGAGATGAAATGGAATCGATTCGCCAGGGCTCAGCCAATCAGATTGCATCGTCCACGTATCACCAACCTGAACCGGGCCATCGGGCAAAGAAATCTGCGGGACAAAGAAAATACTTTGCGGCGGATACTCTCCGGATTTTAAAATCACACCGTGCGAATTGATGACCGTTTCCAGTTGCTCACCCAATTCTGGCATCGCGTAATCACTTAAATTCCCCGGACCGTCTTTGGCAGTCACAGTGATCATTTGTGTGATGCGGTCTTTATCAGGTTCAACTTTTAATGTGGTGGTTTGCGCGACAAAATCAACTGTTTCGTCTTTTTGCCCGCGCAGCTGGCCGGATTCATAATTCTCTGATCCCGAGCGCGCAATATAGGCCGATTTTTCAACGTGGTCGACGTCTGAATTCATCTTGAGTTCAACCGGACCACTGAGTTGTGTGGCCACCCATTGACTGCTCACAGGGACTGGCCCTAGAGGTTTATGAGCGCAAGCGGTAGCGAAAATAAGCAGAACCAAAGCAAGAAGTTTCATACCATTCAGCATTCAAGAAGTCAGACTTGGGAGCAACTCTAAAAACCACTGCCTAAACTTTAGCCGTGTGCAAATGCACCTGCTCCCAACAATGTCACCGTTCGACAGCTGTCTCAGATTGAAACAACACCGATCTCGTAAACCTTCAATAACAGGAGAATTTTAACTGATTCTCTTGGCACTCCCCTTGCTATTATGAAGGATCAGATGCTGAAAACTTGGGGGTTCCGATGAACAAAAAATTAGATAGCCGAATCGTTCTTGCCGCTTTAGCCGCCTGTGCACTCATGACAATGGGCTGCGGAGCACGTGAAACCATCAACCCAAATTCAGGTGTCTCCGGATACTCCAGTCTCGGCACCACCAACCCGACTGATCCGCAAGCGGCCATTCCAGTGGTCCAACAATCCGGCAATGCTTACTGCAATTACTTTTCATCCCCCAGTGTGCGGTTGAGTGGAAAAGTTGAAATTTATATCGATGAAAATACCAACGCTGAAGTTCCTGACCAAGTCCGGGTTCGCATCAACACTCTCACCGATGCCTTCGATAAATCATCAAATTTGAAACTTATGTTTTATCGCGTGAATCCGGATGGTTCAGCTCCGACGGCAGTTTCGTTTAAAATGGAAATTCCGCCAACATCAAATACCCACCCTCTTCTCGTCGGCAACGACATGACACAAATGAGTGTTGATGACGTCAATGCGGTCCGTAAGAGCTATCAAAGCACTTACCTGCCCTATACAGGAGCTGAGAATATCCTTCAGCACCTGAACTTAGTCGTCAGTCAGATTGATATTCAGTACAAAGTATTGATTGCTGCAATCTATGATTTTTCGCAAACGACACCGAAGCTAGGTGAGTCACAGTTTTTGATTCCGCCATTTATCGCTGACCCGTCAGTTTACGGCTCAAGCCATGCCTCGTCACTCTTACAACTGCATCCGTTTTATCAAGCCAGTGCCGCCGTGGGCACTGACTATGCGGCACAAGCAAATCAAAGTTGGTGTTTTTAATCACCATTAGTGGCTGGCTTCCTGGACCACCTCTTCGGCTTGAAGATTTTCACCATGCCGGTAGCGATCGACCAAATTCTTATCGCGAGTTGGAAACGAAAACAATAAGGCATGACTGCTTGAGGGCGTATCTTCGATGGTCACAACAACATATGTCAGATCGCGCTGTGCCTCGTCCGGAAATTCTTTAATGAAACTCACTAAAATATTTCCAGCCAAATCATTGGTACGCCAAATCTCATCGGCCTCTTCAATGGTCTTTTCACGAAGCTCTTCGTACTCTTTGAACTTTTCTTCATTGATATCTTTTTCACTGCGCAGCTTAAGCATGGCGCGATAAAGACCCACCGCCAGGTCATCTCCCTCAGTGAGGGCGTCACCTTCCACGGCACCTTTTTCAACTTCTTTCATCACGCGGTCGTAGACCAGATTACCGCGACGAAAGCGGTCCACCGCTTCGATTTGCCGGCTTGGAAAATGCAGAAATACAAAGCTCGGAGTTTCAGCTGTCATGTAGGTCAGGGCGACATAGTAAACCGAATCTTCACCCGAGGTGAAATGGCCCACGAAGCTGTAGACTTTCATGCCTTTGAAAGTTTCGGTATCTTCCCAAACTTCATCGGGATCATCTAGGACATGAGACAAAAGACCTTCATAACGATGAAACTCTTTGTCATGCACATCATCTTGGCCACGATTTTCAAAGTACTCTTTTTCAAGAGCTTGAATCTGCGGCAGAAAGTGCTTGTACAGGTCGTCTTCCGTCGAAAAAACCAGTCCTTTGGGCTCATCAATGACGATTTGGTCTTTGAAATGGGCCTCCCGAATCCGTGGTTTGCGTTTTGCCGAGAGCTTATTCATATTTCCCTTTCTTGAGAGTCAATACCTGCCTGGCTGCATTCTTGCTTGGCCCGGTACTGATCGAAGTCAAATTCGTCTCAATTCGAGAATTTTCCTAGACCATCCTTCTTAATTTTAGAAGACATGCAATTTAAAGTCAATTTCGCCTCATTTTGACTTGCCTGTTGAATTTCCACTCCTCAAGATATTCTTAAGATATTCTTAGAGCGGTTTGCCGCTCAAAAGCGTGGATGCGCTTCGTTCAAATGCAAGGAGGCTTATGGACCGTTTTCGTGAGTTGAAAGAGCAAGACGACCCAAACCTCGACCAAATCGAGTACTTACTTTATCAGTCGACGCAAGGCTTTCATTTTATGTTTGATCGTTCGGATATTTTAAAAGTCCTCAGCCAGCCGGGTGATGAGAAAGATTTTTTTACCTTCACAAATATGGGTAAAGTCCAGGATATGCTCACACAATTCATTGAAAAGCCGACCATGGAGCAAAAGCGTCGTTTTCTCGAAACACTTGGTGATGGCGAATTTGAATTACTGATTCGCGCTTATTTTCATCTCGTCGAAAATACGATTTTAGCAAACTCAAACGTCAAACACTGACCTAAGGCTTTCAGCAAAACTTGTCGCTCTCAAGTTTCAGTTTGAGATTCCGACAAAGTGGCATGCGCGGCTCAGCCTATTTTTTATTTCTGTTACTTTTGCTTTCTGATCGAGCCTCGGCGGAGTACCGGATGTTTCAGTTGGCTATTACTAATGCTCAGGGCCAAACGCGCACTGTGCTCTCGACTTTGGATCATCTTCAATACCCAGGATACCATGGTCGAGGTCCAGGCGAGACGATTTCGATTCAAAGTACCTGGATGTGCCGCCGACGCAGTGACTGGTTTCAGGCCTTCTGTCCGAACCCAAAGCCCGCTCCACCAAAGTCTATTTCCGCCCCCACCGTCGCGCCGAGCAAGTAAGTTACGTGATAAGATAGAAAGAACTTCGATTCCATGGAGGGGATCGTGCCAAACGATTTAACCGTCGGGCCCAACCAGGCGCGCGCGATGCGGGATCTTCAGGACGACTACGATTCCCGTAAGCAAGACATTCAACAAGACAACGAACGCAAGCTGCGCCAGCTGCAGTCGTCCTATCGTAAAAAAGAAGATGAGATCGTCGACACGGGTGAAGCCACCGTAAATCATATTCGTCGCAGCACGGATCGAAATATCAAAGATGCCAATGAACAAAGCGAAACTAAAATCGAGCATGAAAACGAAGCGCTCACGCAAAATTACCAGGATCTGAAACGCCGCGGGCAACAACAGCTCCGCTCGCTTGAAGGCCAAATCGAAGAGCATAATACGAACGTTGAAAATAATATTCAAGGCCTCAAACAAAAAGAAGCCATGACCATCAAAAGCGAGCAAGAAAAGCTAGGGCGCTTTTTGAAAGAAGAAGAAGTTCGCAAGGTCATCGTGAATAAAACCGCCAATGAACAAATTCAGCGTGAGCAAAAAAATGCCGCCGCGCAAATCATGGAAACCCAAAAATCTTCATCGTCACGCGTGCAAAATCTTGAGCAAGAGCAACGCTCTAAACTCACGGCCTTAAAAAACGAAACCGACGAACTCTACGGACGTACTAAATCCGAGGGCCACAAGCGCGTCGCCGATGCCCAACACGAAGGTGAAACAAATCTTGAGCAGGCTCGCCATGATTACAACCGCCAACTCAGCACCATGCAGAAAAAATATCATGACGAAACCACCAGCGAGCAACAAAAGGGACAAACCCAGCTCACTGAGTTAGAAAAAAATGATCAGCGCAAATACGCCGATAAAGCCAAGCAAGACGCCGACGCTGAAAAGCAACTCGGCCAAAACTTTGTTCAAGAAACCAATCGGGTCAACTTGCAAGGTGAAAAGACTCTCACTGAGCGCCAAGATGGCTACCGCAAAAAACTCGATGAGCAAAAAGCTATCAATGAGCAAAAGCTGCAGGCGACGCAACAGAAGTACCAGGAAAAAGACAAAAAACTTCACCAAGGCTATGACGAGCGCCTGGCCACAAATGACAAAATTTATAAAGGCAATTTGAAAGAACAGCGCGATGAGTTTGCTTTGAAGTTTGGCCATGACGGAGAGACGTTTCACTCAAGCCTTGAAAATCAAAAAGAGGGCTATTTAAAAGCGCTCTACAAACAGCAAGAAAAACTGGCGAGCCGTGCTGATCTCTATTCCAAACGTGAGTCTGATCCGTTTTACAGTTTTCGCGATTTGAATGCCAAACTTCACGAGTATTCGCACTCCTTTGTTCTCAAAGCGCAGGTGCCTGATTACGAACGCGACAAAGTCGAAATTCAGGTCCAAGATGACAAGGTCATCATTAGCACCAAACGCTCTTTTGAAGATAAGTTTGATGACAAAGACGGTAAAGTGGCGACCAATAACTACCAAAGTTTTCGTCAGGAATTTCGCTTAGATTTTCCGGTGGCTAAAGAAAAAGTTATCAAGCGCATCGATAAAGATGGCGGTATTGAAGTGATCATTCCAAAGCGAAATTTTGATAAGAGTCATGATATCGAAAACGATATTATTTGAAATTTACAATGCCGGTTTTCGTGCCCAAGCAATGAGAAAATTTGACAGGCGCGGAAACATTCCGCATAGCCCCTCGTACGACCGCCGCACGAGCCATGAGGCCTCTTGGTCCGAGAACGTCACATGCTCCACTTGAATATCGATGAAGCCTGAGCGCTTCAATAAAAACTCAAGCTCCTCAAGACAGTATTCACGCATATGCCCCATCACCATGTCTTCTGGGGTAAAGTTCACAAAGATCGGCCGACCGCGGGCCAGGCGTAAGCGATTTGAGAGCCGCAAAAGATTTTGTGTGGTGAGAAGTAAAGTGCCGTTAGGCGCCAGACTTTGATAGAGCTCACTCAAAGTATCCAGCGGCCAACGGGCGAGGTGCTCGATCACTTCACAAAAAACGATAAAATCAAACTCGGCCTTTGCCACGAGCGCCGTTTGATTGAGATCGATAAAATGGACCGGAACTTGATTTTTTCGGTAAATTGGAACAAAAAACTCATCAACGCAGTCAAAGGCCGTGACCTCACAACCCAAGGTCTTCGCACAAGCCAGTCCCAGACCTCCAGGGCCCAATTCGCACAGTCGCTTACCTATGATCCCACGGCTTTGCAGTGCCATCATCGTGTAGATCACACGTTCAGATGACATTGCCCAATACTTTCGAATGGCCGCATCCTGGGTCGCCTCATAAACCAGGCGTGTCACCTTTGCGTGATTCTCCCGATTGGCACGAAGGTTCGGCGTCATTGGCTGAAGCAAGTAGTCCCCTCAAATGGCGCTGCCCGCACCTGCGATTTGTCGATTAATTAATGACTCATGCTTATCAGGTCTTTTGACGGGGAACAAATTCAGAATGATGCAGGATTAAGAAAACTAATTTACCAGGCTCGAAATCAGACTTTTTTCATCAAATAGGAGAGCTCTGACATCATAAACTTCAATCGTCCATGGAGATCTTCGAGTTGGCTGAGATTGGCCTTCAACTGCTCAAGCACATTCAGCTCAACCAGTGGTTTTTCAATGAGTTCGTGATATTCATGTCCATATACTTTTGCCAAGACAGAAGTCGCAAATTGACCGGAAACCAACTCCGTAGCTATTGAAGGAATTTCGTTTGTCATGTTCGTGCTCCTGTTCCCATTTTCTGCTTACATTTTCTGCTTACATTTTCTGCTTGCGATCTCACTCGCCACTCAGACTAACTGTCAGACCAACTGTCAGACTAACTGTCAGACCAACTGTCAGACTAACTGTCAGACCAACTGTCAGACCAACTGTCAGACCAACTGTCAGACCAACTGTTCTCACACACTGTAAGGTGACTCTGATTTTTCG
>JAYVXN010000326.1:0-14379 GCA_043785085.1 Bdellovibrionales bacterium
TTCAGGAGCTGCACCTCTTGAATCGACAGGCGTTCTGGCTTTCGCAATAAGCGCGTGGGTCTTGGCGCCTCCATCAGAGATGCGCCATAAAAAGGTAAAACGCTGATGGCCTCGGGCTCTTTGGTTTCAGTCGATTGCTTTGTCGTTTGATCTGTCGTTTGATCTGTCGTTTGATCTGTCGACTGATCTGTCGACTGATCTATCGACTGATCTATCGACTGCTTTGTAGACGGGGAGGGGCTTCCGTCTGCCAAAGAACGTGACTGAAAGTTCGGGCGATATTGAGTGACGGGAGACTCAAGTCGACCGACCTGTGAAGGGCCCGAGGCCACCAGTGAAAGGGAATACGTATCTTCAGGCAAAATGGCCTCTTGAATTTTAAAAAGGCCGGTGCGCAGAGAAGCTTGATGCAAAACGCTTAAGAGATTCTCAAAACGCTCGGCATCGGTCGTGCGCGGCTCAAAAAAATCAAATTGATGGATCTTCTCCGGACATGGAAAGATCTCAATCTCAAAATCGCGAATTGGGTTCTCAAGGTTAATCTCATCTAATTTATGTTCGAGAAGAGTCATAAACAGATTGAGATTGCGCCCTGGAACATGCGGTTGAATCTCGATCTTATGGACCGTATTGGCATACTCACAACGCAAGCGCAGCTGCAGTTTCTGAGCAAAAAGGCACCGCCCTTCGAGGCGCGCAAAGAGATAATGCATGGATTTCTGCATCTGATGCATCAGCAGCGACACCAAAGAAATCGGAAAATCGAGATGAGTATAGTCTTCGAGGGGTGCCGTCGTGGTCAGCGGCGAGATGACTTGGTGATCGTCACCATTCAGGCGTTTCCACAGTAATCCACCGAGTTCTCCCCATCGGGCTTCAAAAGAGGTGAGGCTGAAGCGCTCAAGATCGCCAATCTGACGAAAACCTAACATAAACAAAAAAGAGATGATGCGATCAACAGCCGCGGTATTTGTCCACGGCTCGAGCCCTTCCAGTTGAAGGAGCAGGGGGAGAGAGAGTTTTTTAAGCCGACCCCTCTCCTCCCCCGCATGGCAAAGAAATTTTCGATGGGCAAAGGCAAAAGCTTGGGCTCCGGCCGGAGTCTCCGAGATGGCGGCGTGCGCTTGCAAGCCGACCTCTTTTGCCAGGTCTAACGCACATTCAAGTACCGCTGCTTCTCCTTGCAAAGAACCATGCGTGAACAGGTGAGCCGTAGAGCCGATTTCAAGAAAAAGCCAATTCGGTTCCCGGAACTGCACCCGTGGCGAGAATTTTAAAAAAGCCTCACTCACCGCCGCCTTGTTCTTCTTGCGTAACCCTTTGAGGTGCAAGCAGAGCACGCGGCTCTTGCTGCGAACGGTGGCTATTGTTGGATTTGTCCCCGCTGCTGTTGTTAAGCCGGCTGCTGCTAAGTCCCCCGCAGCTAAGGATAAGGCGATCGCGTGAATGGAGGGTGAAGCTGGCATAAGAAATTCTCCTTGGCAAAACATGCGGAGTCGGGCGATGCAAGGCCCGCTCAATCACGATCTGCCGTTTTTGAAAATGAACAATCAACGCAAAGAGCGAAAGCGCAAAAGACTGCGGTCGTTGCGAAAGAAAGATCAAGGCTATATTCAGCGCGCGGGCTTGAGTCTGGAGTTTGCGCACTTGATGATTTTTTAAAAGTCTTGGACCCAGGTCACAACCAATGACTTCAAAGAGTGACGAGGACATCAGTTCTTGCAAAAGCCAAAACAGCTTCTCGTCATCCTCTGGCATTTCGACAGCGACGAGGCGCGAGAGATCTAATTGCCGCTGTCGAAGGGGGAGAGGAAAGAGTGGCACTTCACTATTGATCCATGCCACCCATTTGTTTTGTCCTATGGCAGACTCAGCTGCCCCGATCCATAAGGACGTGCTTCCTGTTCCTAATTCTCCTTTCACGAGGGAGAGGGAGCCTTTCGGGAAGCCTTGCCACAGGAGATAAGAGTCAATCGCCTCAACACCAGTTGGAATGCCCTCAGGCTTCTTCAACCGATCAGCCGCACGCAGATGCGCCGCCAATTCTTGTTTTAGTTCCTGAAGAGTGCTCATTCTTTCTTCCTTTATCAGCCAGCTTGCTTTGGACAGGGCTTGGGCAGTTAGTGACCCACAAGCTGGCCGATTCAGTTTGTTTAAGGCAAAACAATCCCGTCACTGTTTCAAAACACAAAACAGCTTCGGGTTTAGTTCTTAAAATAAAAAGTAACGTGCGGGCCGAATTACCAAAAACGTCTGATCAGCCCCACGACAACGCCGCGAATTTGCACTTCTCCGGGATTAAACCACATTGAGGCCATCTCGGAATTCGCCGGTCGCAGTTCAACAGTCTTGCCACTGCTCGAGACCGGCTTATTAAATGATTTATTAGTGGCGCGCTTCTCAGTCGACTGATCAGATTTTGCATAATTAGGCGACCGATCAGACGAATGAAGATAGTAACGCTTCACGGTCGCTTCGTCGCCGACCATGGCGACAATGATTTCACCGTTTGTGGCATAAGATTGTTTTTGCACGAGAATCACATCGCCATCGAGAATACCGTCATCAATCATGGATTGACCTTCGACTCGCAAGGCATAGGTGCGGTCGGCATGTCGAACCAAAGATGCTGGCACATCAATGAACTCATCATGCTCCATACGCTCAATCGGCGCACCGGCGGCGACTCGGCCTAAGAGAGGCAAGGAGAAGTTTTCGCTGGCAATTTGTGATGGCAGCGGTGTGACTTCTTTATGCTGGTGCTGCATTTCATCCAAAGCGTCTTGCACGGAGGAGGAGGAGCGCAAGATCGTAATCGCGCGTTTTTGATTTGGACCAGGCAGATTGAGATAGCCTTTTTGTTCTAATTGTTTCAAATAACGTTGCGCAGAATTGAAAGAAGCAAAGCCAAAGTGATCACAGATTTCTTGGTAAGAAGGAGAGATTCCTTTTTCACTCATGTACTCTTCGAGGAACTCGAGAACATTTTTCTCTTTGAGACTCAAAGGTCGAGGCGGGAGAGCAAGCACATTACTTGGTGTTTTATTTGGTGTTTTATTTGGTGCTCTTGTGCCAGCCTCTTTCTCAGTACTTCGTCGTGAAGTTTTTTTTGTTGGGGCATCCTTGCTTTTCATTGGCGTAAGTCCTTTCTTTAGCTGCTTCATTTGTCAAACCGTGAAACGAACCACTGTGTAAGTAAGGTATAAGTAAGGTATAAGTAAGGTGTAAGTTATCTGTAGGTAGAGTGTAAGTCAATGGGTCCAATGGCCAGTTTTAAAGGTTTTTTGGAAACACTAAAATTCGCATGAAATTCAACAAGATAGTAAATAGGCCGAAGCTTACCAAGGAGCGAAAACTTGCTCATGCCAAAGTGCTTTTAAATGAGATAGAGCGATTGGCATGAGAATCGTGTAACTGTAAAAACTCAAAACAGCTGTCTAGCGTTTGTGGAACTATCCTCTGTCATGATCTCTAAAATCGGGTTGATCACGCCGCACATGGTGCCGACGAGTGAATCGACTTTTGATCTTTATTTTAGTTTAGGCGTTGCGCCGAGATTAAAGGAACGCTAGGACAGTGATTCACAACTGAGACTAGATTTTGTCACGTCAACCGTTTGTTGGCCCAAATATTGTAAACAAGCCTTCTGTTCTTCAAACCAAATCAGTCAGTGCGCAATATAGAGTGCGTGCTGGTTAAATGTGACGCCCCAAATTGTCATCTGATTAACAATTCGACAGGAGCTTTTTATGAAATTATTTATCGCGTCTATCATTTTGATGTCGAGCGTGGCCTCGTTCGCTGGTGAAACTCATTGCGGAATTTATAGCAATGGCGCCCATACCAATTATCTCGATGACGGAAAAGCGGGAGTTGATTTATTGAGGTCACAACTTGCCGAAGGCGTCACCTTTCCTGAGATCGGCAGTTGTGTTTGTATTGATGGCGTGATTGGACCGATGCTTGATCGAACTCAGTTTCTTTCGATCAGCGCCGTTCAAATTGCGGCCGCCACCGTCTGCGGAAAGTAATTTTTTAGCGCGGTTTCGGCTGGAGCAAGGTCAACCTTGCTCCGTATCCGGAAAAATCCGTCCTCGTCCTTCGCGTCGCCTGGGTTTCCTTGGGCGACACGTGTCTCCCAGGCCTGCCATAGTTCGCGGCAGAAATCTGCGATTTTACTGCTAGCGTCAGACGCTTTCTCGTGACAGCATTAAAACCAACAACATATATCGTCAGGCTGCAACGGAGATTAAATGAAAGCTACCATCATTGCCCTTTTTGCGTCACTGAGCCTGATCGCCTGTAAAGAAATTAATCCGGCCTATCAGGGTGAATTTACATCGGAAAACGGACTTCACTTGCAGGTCAATGGCAGTAAAATCACTTTGGTTAGCGACGGCTCCAAAGAAGAATTCACAGCCATGTTTAATGGTTTTAGCGAAGTCACCAATGCCCTTGAAGCGGGCAAAAGTGGTATCTACACATTGCCTAGTATTGAGGCAACTCTGCAGTTTCCAAGCACTAATCCGTTTTTAGTGCGGATGCCTGAACAGCAAGAACTCGAAATCGGCTATCGACATTCAGCTGAATGGCAGGACGTTTTTTTAGTCAGCCACTTGCAGGTCGAGCCCACCGTGAATGCTCATGTTTTTGATGCAACTGCCGACGTTCTTTATTTTAAATTACAGCAATCACCCATTGGCACGGTCGATATGATTCAAGGAGTTTTTGTTAATGACGCCGAGTTAACGACGCTTGAGATTTCTGAGAAATCAATTCGGCAAATGGGCATTCGCGCTGGCAGTCGCCAGAATTTAATTTTCACTCGCGGGTCACAGGCGCGAGACGTCATTCGTCAGGCAGCTGGCAACTGGCAACCGCGTCAGGATCAGGTTCGAGCTCAGGCTCAGGAAATCGGGCTTCAGTCTTTGTGAAAAATTGCATTCCCGGTCCCGATTCCGGAACCGGTCCCGAACCAGCGGGCAGCGGCCTGCTGCCTGAATTCTTTTAGTGCAGAGTATAGTTGCCGCTGATAATATTTTGAATTTGCACATCTCGTTCGGTCTGATCCAATAGGGCGTTTTGCACGGCCGTGAGTTGGGCGACCAAAATGTCTTTGGCTTTGGTAACGGCAATGTAGACGTTTTTGTCTGAGCCTTCGACTTCAAGTTGGCCATCGCCAAAAGTAGCCGTCAGCGAAACCAGATATTCTTTTTCATCGATAGCAGACGATTCTTCGTCGGCTTCATCATCCGCCAAACTCACCTCGCGGTATTCGACTTCTTCGTAATATTCTTCCTGATGCATTTCTTCGATCTCGCCAGAATTGACAAGCTGAACAGTGACCGCGACTTTGGCCTCTGGCACCAAAGGCTGAATATCTGCCATCTGTTGGTAGATGAAAGCCTTCAGTTCCTTGTCGGATTCGACTGCCGGAGTTCGTATATTTTGCATAACAGTCCTCCTCTACGAATCTGGGTCTGAAAACAGCACTGTCAAGTGCCAACTCTCCCAATGCAATCAGAGACCTGACTCGAGAGCCAAGTCCCGATTTCTCCCTCAGTCTAACGAAAAACTCAAGGCTTTGATACAAACGGATTTCCACGTAGGTAAAAGCGCAGCGGCCAATGCGCCGCCTCACCAGCGAAATCCACCCCAATGCGAGGTCGAACGACAATATCTTGTGGAGAAATACGCATATATAAATTTTCGATAAAGAGCGTCTTTGAATTGACCCCAATGTTGCATAAACTTTCGAGTCGGAATGCTCCAGAAGCGAGTATGCCGCCAAGATTTGCTGAGCGCCAAGAATTATTGTCGATGACTGGATTTTCTCATTGCAACTCTGAGCCAGCGCCGCCAAATTATTGCTGAACAATTATCAAGCAAATGAGACTTTTATGGACATTCATATTGATCCGAAGATTGATCCGAAGATTGATCCGAATATTGATCCGAAAGATGTCAAAATGGAAGCGAGCTGGAAGCGCGCCTTAATCGGCGAATTTTCCAAGACCTATATGAAGGAGCTCAAAGCTTTTTCGCTGAAAGAACGGCAAGCCGGCGTGGTCATCCATCCGAAATCGACGGAAATTTTCAATGCCTTTTCGCACACGCCGTTAGCAAAGGTGAAAGTGGTGATTTTAGGACAAGATCCTTATCACGGTCCGAGTCAAGCGCATGGCCTTTGTTTTTCGGTACGACCGGGTGTGCGGCCGCCACCGTCTCTCTTGAACATTTTTAAAGAATTGAAAACCGATGTCGGATTTCAACATCCCGGTCATGGATATTTGGTGTCGTGGGCGGATCAGGGGGTTTTACTCCTCAATTCAGTGCTCACGGTGCGTGCAGGTCAAGCCGGCTCACATCAGAAAAAAGGCTGGGAAACCTTTACCGACGCGGCCATTGAAGTTCTCAATCGCGACCGCGAAAACTTGGTTTTTGTTCTGTGGGGCGCTTATGCGCAGAAAAAAGGCCAGATCATTGATCGCAAAAAGCATCTGGTTCTCGAGGGCCCGCATCCGTCGCCGCTGTCGGCATCGCGAGGATTTTTTGGCAGCCGCCCGTTTTCGCAAATCAACGTATGGTTAAAGAAAAAAGGCCTAGGTGAGATCAATTGGCAGCTGCCGCCGCTTTCTCAGTACAAGAGCGAAATCCCTCAAACCGCTGACGCTGCGGCTGCCGTTGAAATGCGGGGTTAACGCTCATTGATGCATTGCTTAAATCCCGAGCATTGCCTCGCCGAGCTTGAATTTCGCCCCCCAGAGAAATACAACTCAAGTCAACGAAATCAGGGGGGGATCCTATGCGTGCGTCACTACTGCTCATCCTAATCTCAATGGCTCTTACAACTTCAGCTTTTGCAGCCAAGACATTTGTCTACTGCTCCGAAGGAAGCCCGACCACCTTTAACCCGCAATTGGGGAGTGATGGCCCAACTTTCAATGCCAGCTCGCGCGCGATTTATAATCGCTTGGTTGATTTTCAAAAAGACAGCACCAAAATTCGCCCCTCACTAGCGGAGAGCTGGACGGTATCTAAAGATGGTAAATCAGTTACATTTAAACTGCGTAAAGGGGTGAAGTACCAAACGACGGCGATTTTTAAACCAACGCGTGAATTCAATGCGGACGATGTGCTTTTTACCTTCAACCGCATGTTGAAAAAAGATCATCCGTTTCACAATGTCAGTGGCGGCAAGTATGAGTACTTCGAATCCATGGAAATGGACAAGCTCATTAAAAATATAGCAAAGGTCGACGACCATACTGTCCGTTTTGAGCTCGCCAAACCTGAAGCACCGTTTTTGGCGAATATGGCGATGGATTTTTCAAGCATCCTCTCCGCTGAGTATGGCGAGCAGATGATGAAGGCGAAGACGCCTGAGAAAGTGGATACAAATCCCATTGGCACTGGCCCCTTTATTTTTCAGCGCTACGATAAAGACACGATGATTCGCTACAATGCCAACCCCGATTATTTCGAAGGCAAGCCAGCGATTGAGAAATTGGTATTTGCGATTACAACTGATCCGAACGTGCGCTACCAAAAGCTTAAGCGTGGTGAGTGCAATCTGATTGCCGAGCCGCCGACCACAGACCTTAAAGCCATGCGCACTGATGCGGGCTTGAAAGTCATGGAGCGAGAAGGTTTAAATATTGGTTACCTTGCCATGAACGTCCAAAAGCCGCCGTTTGATCACGTTGAGGTGCGCCGTGCGATCAACTATGCCCTCAATCGCAAATCCTATTTAGATGCTGTTTATCTCGGTACGGCGATGTTGGCGAAGAATCCGATTCCGCCGATTATGTGGTCTTATAACAATTCCGTTCAGGATTATGAATACAATCCTGAGAAGGCCAAAGAGCTTTTGAAAAAAGCTGGAATGGCGAATGGTTTTGAAGCCACATTGTGGTGGCTGCCGATTTCACGCCCCTACAATCCGAATGGCAAAAAAATGGCGGAGATGATGCAAGCCGATTTAGCCAAAGTCGGCATCAAGGCCAACTTGGTTTCATTTGACTGGAACACCTACCTTGAGAAATCCAAAAAAGGTGAGCATCAGATGATTCTCATGGGTTGGACCGGTGACAATGGTGACCCTGATAATTTCTTGAATGTCTTATTAGGTTGCGGCGCTGTCGATGCCGGTAGCAACGTGGCGCGCTGGTGCGATAAAAATTATGAGTCCCTGATTGAAAGTGCGCGCGTTACCACGGATCAGAAAAAGCGTTCAGAGTTTTATTCCAAGGCACAAAAGATTTTTAAAGATGAAGCTCCTTGGGTCACCTTGGCGCACGCTAAAACCTTTCGTGCCATGCAAAAAAATGTCATCGGCTTTGAGATGAGTCCGTTTGGCACAGATGCCTTTTATGGAGTGGACATTAAGTAATGTCATTTTTTCTGCGCCGATTGGCGATTGTGCTGCCGACATTGCTGGGTATTACGATCGTCTCGTTTTCATTGATTCGTATGATTCCCGGCGATCCGATCTTGATGATGATCGGTGAGCGCGGGGCTTCGCCTGAGGTCTATGCATTGATGAAGGCCAAATTCGGACTCGATCAACCGCTTCTGACGCAGTATTGGTTTTTTCTAAAAAATGCCGTTCAAGGTGATTTGGGGCACTCGATTATTTCGAATGAACCGGTTTTAACTGAATTCTTAGCGCGCTTTCCCGCGACCCTTGAACTAGGTTTGGTCGCACTTTTTTGGTCGATTTTTTTTGGTATTCCGATGGGGATCTTAGCCGCTGTTAAACGAAATTCGTTATTTGATTATTTCTTTATGACTCTGTCGCTGATTGGCTATTCGATGCCAATATTTTGGTGGGGGTTGATTTTAATTTTGGTGTTCTCGGTGAATTTGGCGCTGACACCTGTTTCAGGAAGAATTGATGTCGCTTTTGATATTCCGCTGTGGAGCGGCTTTATGCTCATCGATGTGTGGAAGGCCGGCGAAGGCTGGCCTGCTTTTGTCAGCGCTTTTCAACATTTGATTTTGCCTTCGATTGCGTTGGGCACGATTCCACTCGCGATGATTGCCCGCATGACTCGCTCAAGCATGCTTGAAGTCTTAGGTGAAGATTATATGCGCACGGCGCGCGCCAAAGGATTGAGTCGCCTACGCGTGGTGATGGTGCATGGTTTACGTAATGCCTTGGTGCCGGTGATCACTGTCATTGGTTTGATGGCGGGTACGATTGTGACAGGCGCAGTTTTAACTGAGACGATTTTTTCTTGGCCGGGGATTGGTAAGTGGATTGTCGCCAGTGTCACAGCTCGTGATTATCCGGTGATTCAAGGTGGAATTCTTTTGATCTCAGTGATCGTGATCCTTATCAATATGGCCGTTGACTTAAGTTACATCTGGGCCAATCCGCGTATGCGAGGCTTGAAATGATGGGTGTGACACTGGCTGAAACGACCGCAGCGGTTCTTGAAGAAAACACGCAAGTGCCTTCGAGCTTAAGTGAGTTTTGGTTTTTCTTTCGGCAGAATCGCGCAGCTCTTTTGGGCTTAGCGGTCGTCGGAGTTTTTGTTTTGATCGCGCTTTTGGCGCCGTGGCTGGCGCCCTACGATCCAGCGCTTATACATGACGGCGCTTTTAAACTCCCGCCGGTTTGGTATGCGGGTGGCGTGAGTCAGCATCTTCTTGGCACGGATGATGTCGGCCGCGATCTCTTGAGTCGCTTGATTTACGGCGCACGCATTTCGATGGGTGTTGGCTTTTTGGTCGTGGTGTTTTCTTTGAGTATCGGCACCCTTTTGGGTCTCTTTGCCGGCTACCGTGGTGGTTGGATTGATTCTGTTATTATGCGCCTCACCGATATTTTGATGGCGCTCCCAAGTATTCTTCTCGCTATCGTGGTGGTGACCGTGCTTGGGCAAAATCTTTTGAACGCGATTATCGCTGTCGGTGTCACCGTGATACCTGGTTTTGTGCGCTTGGTGCGAGCCCAAGTTTTGGCTGAAAAAAATAAGCAATATGTGATCGCCAGCCGCAGCTTTGGGGCGGGGCCCTTTCGACAGGCGTTTTCAAATATTTTACCGAACTGCTTAGCTCCTGTGATCGTGCAGGGGACTTTAGGATTTAGTGATGGTATTCTCAATGTGGCGGCTCTCGGATTCTTAGGTTTGGGTGCCAAGCCACCGACGGCAGAGTGGGGCACGATGCTGGCTGATGCACGAAACTTTATTGAAAGTGCCTCGTGGCTGGTGACCCTTCCGGGACTTTGCATTTTAGTTGTCGTTTTGGGTTTTAATCTACTTGGTGACGGTTTGCGGGACGCCTTAGATCCGCGATTGAAAAAATGAGTTTACTGAAAGTCGAAAATCTCAGTATTGGCTTTGAAACCCGGCGCGGGATTTTGCACGTCATTGACGATCTTAGCTTTGCACTTGAAACTGGCCGCACGCTCGGCATTGTCGGTGAGTCCGGTTCTGGAAAAAGCGTCACCAGTCTTGCCGTGATGGGGCTGCTGCCGCCGACAGCGCGAGTCTTAAACGGATCAATTGAATTTGCTGGCGCGAACTTATTGCAGCTCTCCGAGACCGAACTGCAAAAGATGCGCGGCCGCGATATCGGGATGATTTTTCAAGATCCGATGACCAGTCTCAATCCGAGTTTCACTGTCGGCTTTCAGCTCCAAGAGGCTTTGCGAATCCATCACATAACAGCCGGCAAAACCTTGGGTCTTGAAGAGCAAGCAGCGGAGCTTTTGACCCAAGTGGGGATTCCGGATGCGCGTGAGCGTCTGCGCGCCTATCCGCACCAGCTCTCGGGCGGCATGAGTCAGCGGGTGATGATCGCAATGGCGATTGCCTGCTCACCTAAACTTCTGATTGCCGATGAGCCAACGACGGCTCTTGATGTGACCATCCAAGCGCAGATTTTAGAACTCCTTAAATCTCTGCAGCGTGAGCGCAAGATGTCTTTGATTTTAGTCACGCATGATATCGGTGTGGTGGCGCAAATGGCCGATGAGATCATGGTCATGTACGCCGGCCAAGCGGTTGAGCGCGGTCCCACTCAGCAAGTGATTCAAGCGCCTCGACATCCCTATACGGCAGGGCTCTTAGCGTCTTTACCCTCGCGCCATGGTTTAAATGAATTTCGCACGCGCCTTCCGACCATTGGTGGCATGGTGCCTGATTTGAGTGCCAGACCCAAGGGTTGCCAATTGCATCCGCGCTGCTCCTATGCTGATGAACTTTGTCGCACGGACCTTCCTGAAAACACGTACGTACAAAAACAAATGGTGAAATGCCATCGCCCGCTGAAGGAGCCCGCACCATGACCGTTTTGGAAGTTCGTGGCCTGGGTAAACATTATCCGATTAAACGATTCTTACGGCCAACGGCGACGGTCAAAGCCGTGGATGGCGTGAGCTTTCGCTTAGAAAAGGGTAAGACTCTGGCGGTCGTTGGCGAATCCGGTTGTGGCAAGAGCACCCTGGCTAAACTATTAATGATGATAGAAGAAGCCAGCTTCGGCGAGGTTTGGCTTGAGGGCAAAGAGCGCACCACCTTGCAAGCGTCTGATTATCGCCGCAAAGTGCAGATGATTTTTCAGGATCCCTATTCGTCTTTGAATCCGCGCAAAAAAGCCAAGACCATTATCGCCGAACCTTTGGCGATCAATACGGACCTCGCACATGATGAGCAGATGAACCGGGTGCGTGAGATGCTTCGCAAAGTTGGTTTGCGCGCGGAATACATGGAACGCTATCCACATATGTTCAGTGGTGGGCAGCGCCAGCGCCTCGGTATCGCACGAGCCTTGATGTTGCGCCCAGATATTTTAATTTGTGATGAGCCAGTTTCGGCACTCGATGTTTCCATTCAAGCCCAGGTGCTGAACCTCTTGATGGATCTGCAAGACGAATTCAAACTCAGCTACATTTTTATTTCGCATGATCTGTCGATTGTCCGGCATATTGCCGACGATGTCTTAGTGATGTACCTCGGAAAGGTCATGGAGTACGGTCCGCGCCAAGCGATCTTTGCTGCGGCTAAGCATCCGTACACGCAGGCACTCCTAGCCAGCACGCCTGATTTGAGTCAGGTCAAGGAAGTCAAAGCGGCGGCTCGTGGAGAACTGCCCTCACCGATGAACCCACCACCGGGATGTCCATTTCAAAAGCGTTGCCCGCATGTGATGGCGATTTGCCAAAAAGAAATGCCGCCGATCAAGCAGGTTGAAGGCCGAGACGTCGCTTGTTACCTGTACTGAGAGAGATATGAAAAAGCGTTTCAGCAAACTTGAATTCATGGATCACCTACCCGCGCCCGAAATTTTGGGCGAGGAATTGGTCTTGATTTATGATCAGCATCTGAATCGCGTGAGCCCAGAGTTTGCCCGCTGGAGCCGCAAATTTAGTCACCGCTATGGCGTGCGCTCAGGCGAGCGCTTAAAAGATGTCGCGGAATTTCCAAAACACCTTGAGAAGCTGACCAAGCTCACGGAAAATCTCAACACTCGGAAGATGAAATTTATTGTCGCCGGGGGTGGCTCGGTCGGCGACTTCGGCGGCTTTATTGCCAGCATCTTTAAGCGCGGGGTACCGCTCGTGCATGTTCCGACAACGTGGCTTGCGGCAATCGACTCGAGCCACGGTGGAAAAACCGCTCTCAATGTTTCAGGTGTTAAAAACCAAATCGGCACCTTTTATCCGGCTGAGCGGGTACTCATGGTGCGATCACTTTTATTGGCGCAGCCGCAAGAACGGGCCACTGAGGCGTTTGGTGAATTGGCCAAGATTGCTTTGATCGATGGCGGCAGCTGGGTGCAACGGCTTGCAACTTTTCGTGGCGCTCGCGAAGAAATTCTCTGGCGATTTTTAAAACCGGCGATTGCGGCGAAATTGAAAATCGTCGCGCTTGATCCAAATGAAAAATCCGGAGCTAGACAGATCTTGAACCTTGGGCACACCGTCGGGCATGTGCTGGAATCAGCACTGGATCTTCCGCACGGGACAGCGATCACGGAAGGACTTTTGTTTGCGGTTAAATGGAGTTTCAAGCGTGGCCTTTTAGTGAATCAAGAGTATCAGCGGGTTGCAAATTTGCTTGATCAATCGCTGGCCTTGACGGGCCTCAAGAAAAAGCCGATTTCGGAGAAAAAATTCACTTCGCTTTTGATGAAGGATAAGAAAAAATCCTCGTCACGCTCGCTGACCTATATTTGGATGAAACGCCTGGGGCTTGCGGTACGCGAGCAAGTTGATATCGACGCGATTGTCTCGGAGGCAAAACGCCAAGGTTGGGTCAGGTGAGCACTTTTTCTTTCACGGGTGCTCTGCCGGCGTCGAAGTCGATCCTCAATCGGCTTTTGATTTTGCGGTCATTCAAACCAGAGTTAGAAATCATTGGCGATTCAACTTGCGACGATGTGCGAGCGATGAAACTGGGCCTGCAGAATCTAGGTCAGGGTGCGCCGATCGATTGTGCGAGTGCGGGAACAACTTTGCGCTTTCTGGCGCTGCGTGCGGCGCGCCTTCCGGGTGAGCACCTTTTGATTGGCAGCCGTGAGCTTTTTTCGCGCCCGCAAAAACCTTTGTTCGATTTACTCACGCAATTGGGCTGTCGGGTCCGACAAGATAATAATAGTTTATATATCACAACGACGGGCTGGCAAAAACCAAATGGGCCGCTTTTAGTCGATGTTTCGCAGTCCAGTCAGTTTTTGAGCGCGGTTCTTTTGAGCGCATGGGATTTGCCGTTTGACTTGGAGATTGAACTTCAAGGTAAAGCTGTTTCAAGTGGCTATGAGCAGATGACGGAAGAAACCGTCACTGCCGCTGGAATGCAGCTTGAGCGCACGGCGACTCGCATTGGCGTTGTCAGGGCGCAAAAAATTCGTGCCGTGAACCTGGCCGCTGAGGCAGATTTAAGTTCGGCTTTTGCGGTTTCGGCTCTTGCGGCAATCGCAGGTGAAGCCAGGATTCAGAATTTTCCTAACGTGAGCCTTCAGCCAGATTTCGTTTTTGTTTCTTTGCTCAAAGAGATGGGGGCAGAAGTGGCGTTGGGGCAAGGCCTGACAGTGAAACAAGCCAGCCGGCTTCGGCCTGTTAGTTGCGATTTGCGAAACGCCCCGGATCTGTTTCCGGTCTTGAGCGTTTTGTGTGCCTTTGCTGAAGGGACTTCCATTCTCAAAGAGGCTCCGCAATTAAAATATAAAGAATCTGACCGAATTAAAAAATCGGCTGAACTCATTCGTCTGCTTGGCCGTGATTGCGAAGAAACTGCGGATGGCATGCGGATTTATGGGCGCTCCATGCCAGTTCAATCAGATCAGGTTTTAAAATACTCGGCCGAAAATGATCATCGTCTCGCTATGGCTGCGGCGGTAGCACTTTGGGCCGGTTATGCGATTGAT
>JAYVXN010000327.1:0-4617 GCA_043785085.1 Bdellovibrionales bacterium
CTCGTTAGCCGCCTGCTAGCGCTTCGGCCTCCCGTCTCGATTCGTCGCAAAATCCACGGCGAAAAAGTGTCAAGTTACTTATGACGGGGTGCTTAGTCCGTAGTTTTCTTTTTAGTCGTAGGAGCAGGGTAGGGGCAGTTACGACAACCAGAATTGCAGCAGTAACCGCGCTCGAGCAGGAACTTTTTGGATAACACCATCAAGCCATTTTCGAGAATGTAATCTTCGCCCTCTTTCAGTGGCTTGCCGAGTGGCTGAATTGTGTCTGAAGCTTTCTTGGTCATTTCATCGTGTATTTTCGCGTGGCGAAAACAATTTCCCAGAAGGGAAAGATTTTTTGCAATTCAGATAAAGTGAAGGTCAGTGTAATTTGGCCATCGCTGTCGGAGACAGGTTGAGCAGTGAGCTTTTTCTCATTTAACGATAAGAAGTCAGCAACCGCCATCGGAAAGCCCAAATCCTTAAGGCAGTCACGTTGAATATTTGTCAAACTGACCTTGGTGAAACCCTTGGCGTCTGGGGTTTCTTTTTTTCCGTAATGAATCAATGCCTGAATAGGTTTCATTTCTTTTTCAAGGATGGTCGTGCGTTTACTTTCTTCTGTGTAGGTGTAGTTGTTATGCCAATTCACGAATGAAAACAAGAAATCCAAATTCAAGACTGTGATGCGTGAGTTGCCCTCGCCCAAATCCTCATACTTGGCGTACTGGTAGCTTTGTAGGAGTTCGACCATGGTTTGCATTTTATTGGTCGGAGCTTGAAAAATTTGAATCGTGTGATTGCGCAAGAGATTGCCAGAAACGCTTAAGCCGAGCTCTGATTTTTCTCCGTATTTGTGCGCAACAAAGGCCAGGACGGCAATGAGACGATTGACCATATGAGCCGGGAAGATTTCTTTTTCTTCTTCCGCAGTGCGCTCGAGATTTTTAATTTTCTGATTGGCATTGCGCAAATGCGTATTCACGGTGCGCATGATGGCTTTGAGCCACTCCGGGAAAGTTTTAAATTGCGCATTGAGCGAGGCAAACGGCAGCTCAATGATCTCAGTGTCGATCACAGCGCGTGCGCCCGCCGAGCGCGGTTTATTATCGAAAAAAGCCATTTCACCGAGCATGTCACCGGCGTTGAGTTCAGCGAGAATAATTTCTGAGGTGCCTTTGTTTTTCGTGATGGCGATTTTGCCCGAGCGAATAACGAACATCGCGTGAGAGTCATCGCCCTCGCGAAATAGCAGTTCGCCTTTTTTAATCTTTCGCGGCCCGGCCAAACAATTCTCCCGAAGCTCTGCTGTCAGTTCATCATGATGATATCTTAATTATATCGCGCATCTTGGCAAAAGCCAGTTTCACCATCAATGAATTGAATAAGGTCGAGGTTAGGACTCGGCCAAAGTCCTTGATGGCCAGGAGCACGACATCATTCACTTTTTACTCGAATTAAAACCGCATCACTTTCACTTCGGGTGACACTTCAACCGGCGCACCCGTGCTCGCAATCACTTTCTCAGGAGTCAGATCCGGCGCATATTCCAAGAGGCGAAAGCCTTTGCCTTTGATCACATCAAGCACCCCATAATCGGTGACGATGCGACTGATGCAACCAACACCTGTTAAGGGCAGAGTGCATTTTTTTAAAAGCTTATGGCCCCCGTCTTTATCGACGTGTTGCATGGCCACGATCACGCGCCGTGCGCCGGCGACGAGATCCATCGCGCCGCCCATGCCTTTAACAAGTTTACCGGGCACCATCCAATTGGCGATATCGCCGCCCATGTCGACTTGCATCGATCCTAAGACCGTCAAATCCACATGGCCACCGCGAATCATCGCAAAACTATCGGCGCTTGAGAAAAAACTCGCGCCTGGGACTGTCGTAATGGTTTGTTTACCCGCATTGATCAAATCGGCATCAATGTCTTTCTCATTCGGAAACGGACCCATCCCCAAAAGACCATTTTCACTTTGTAACATAACTCCCATTTCATGCGGGATATAGTTCGCAACTAAAGTAGGGATGCCGATGCCGAGATTGACGACGAAACCGGGCTGGACTTCCTGAGCGATGCGCTGAGCGATTTGTTCACGTGTAAGTGGCATGAGAGTCAGCCTTTCCGGACGGTACGTTGTTCGATGCGTTTTTCATAGGAGGGGCCTTTGAGAATGCGCTGAATGAAAATTCCTGGCGTATGAACTTGATCCGGATCGAGTTCGCCGACTTCCACCAGCTCTTCAACTTCGGCCACGGTGATCCGCCCGGCGGTTGCGATCATTGGATTGAAATTGCGGGCGGTTTTGCGAAAAATCAGATTGCCGAATTTATCGCCCTTCCAAGCTTTGACCAAAGCGAAATCACCCGTGATGCCTTTTTCCATGACATACTCTCGACCGTCGAAGTTACGCACTTCTTTGCCTTCGGCCACTAAGGTGCCGACGCCGGTCGGAGTGAAAAATGCCGGGATCCCAGCGCCACCGGCGCGCAGGCGTTCGGATAGCGTGCCTTGCGGGCAAAACTCGAGCTCAAGTTCGCCACTTAAGTACTGCTTTTCAAAGGTCGCGTTTTCACCGACGTAACTTGAGAGCATTTTTTTAATTTGTCGAGTTTGCAAAAGCAAACCTAAACCAAAATCATCGACGCCGGCATTGTTCGACACACAGGTGAGATTTTTCGCACCAGAATCCCGAAGCGCTAGGATGAGGTTTTCCGGAATCCCGCATAAGCCAAACCCACCCACCAAAACCGTCATACCGTCTTTGATGCCCGTCAGGGCCGATTTGGCATCCTGATAGACTTTCGAAAAACTCATACGCGCTCCACGATCATGGCCACCGCTTCACCACCACCGATACACAATGTTGCTAAGCCATAACGTTTTTTATGCAGATGCAAGCTATGCACGAGGGTGGCGAGCAAACGCGCCCCGCTGGCTCCGATGGGGTGACCGAGGGCCACAGCTCCACCATGCACGTTGACTTTTTCACTTGGAATATTGAAATCCTTCATCGCAACCATGGTGACGACGGCAAAGGCTTCGTTGATTTCCCATAAATCAATGTCGCTGGCTTTGAGGCTTGCGCGATCAAGGGCTTTTTTAATCGCGCCGGTAGGTGCGGTCGTGAACCATTTCGGATCATGGGCAAAAGTGCCATGGGCGACGATTTTCGCCAGCGGCTTTGTGCCCGATGCTTTCAGCGCAGTTTCTGACATCAAGACACAAGCTGCGGCACCATCATTGATTTTTGAAGCGTTTGCGGCGGTAATGGTGCCGGCTTTATCAAAGACCGGTTTCAAACCTGGAACTTTACTGAAGTCAGTTTTGCTCGGCTCTTCGTCTTGGCTGACAAGAGTTGGGCCTTTTCGCCCAGGTACTTCGACAGTGACGATTTCATTTTTGAAATAGCCCTCAACTGTTGCTTTTTGCGCGCGCTTGTAGGATTCAATAGCAAAAACATCTTGTTGTTCGCGGCTAAACGCATTTTCTTTAACACAGAGTTCAGCGGCGCTGCCCATGTGCCAGTTATTGTAAGGATCCCAGAGGCCGTCGTTGATCATTGAATCCACAAGAGTGGTGTTGCCCATGCGAAAACCGGTGCGCGATTTTTCCAGCAAGTGCGGAGCCAAAGTCATGTTTTCTTGGCCTCCGGCAACGGCGATCTGGGTATTGCCGAGAAGAATATTGTCTGCCGCGAGCATCACAGCTTTCAAGCCAGAACCGCAAACTTTATTAATCGTCAAACAAGGGGTCGAAGAAGAAAGGCCTGCGTAAATCGCAGCCTGGCGTGCTGGAGCTTGTCCGACTCCAGCCGTGAGGACTTGGCCCATAATGACTTCATCGACTTTATCAAAGGCGATATGGGCGCGGGTGAGCGCTTCTTTAATCGCGATCGCACCGAGTTTTGGCGCCGGCATTTCGCTCAACGCTCCTTGAAAGGAACCGATCGGGGTGCGAACTGCGCTCGTGATATAGACTGAATTCATGGGGACCTCCAAAAATTTTCGACATTCATAAAGTTGACCAATGTACCATAAAAAAGTCTTTCGCATCTTGCAAGAACGCAAACCTCCGAATCATGAAAACCTGTGTCAAATCGCTTGCAAGAGGGCTTTCACTCAGCAACAATATCCCTAATCACTGGAGGCGACATGGTAGTCCGGAATTTTTTAGTGCTTTGGAGCATTGTCCTTATTCCTGCATTGCTAATGGCAAAAGAAATTCGCTACAAAGAGGTGCCGCTTGAGCTGAGAGAAGGAGATCGTCTGCTGATCTCAATTCCGAGAGGATCGGTGCACTTAGTGGCGGCAGCTGCAAATCATCCACCCGTGCTTCGCGTTCGAAAAATCGTTTCTGACAAAGCAACGCCAGCCGCCCTTGGGTTCTTCGAGCAAATGGCATTTAATCTGACTCGCGAGGGCAATGTGATTCATATCACATTGCGCGGGGCAGATAAGAAGTCGGATTGGAAAGATCTCCTGGATGCGAATCAGCCGGAACTTAGCATTGAAGTCGAAGCGACCAATCTTCCGGTTGAAGTGGCCTTGCGCGAAGGGCAAATCAGCGCGCAAAACTGGAAGGGCAACCTCTCACTGGCATTGGTAAATGGCGCAATTAAGCTATCGCAG
>JAYVXN010000328.1:0-4615 GCA_043785085.1 Bdellovibrionales bacterium
AATCCCACTTCGTTTGGATATGGAATCATCGCTTCCTGAGCTGTCGTGTCGCTCATCATCCGCTTTGGATCCAAAAGGCCGCTTGCTTGCGCTTGCAGATGCCCGTCTCCGAACTACCTCTATCTAGATCAGAAAAGGGAGTGCCTTCTCCTCGAACAACCGAACCCGCCAAAAACATCGCCTTGGCGTCATGGAAGCGCTCCTTGAAGAGTTCATTTGCCGCTTCCAGCGCGGGTGGTTTGATTTGAGTCTCGTTATTCATGGCCGTCTCCTAAATGGTTGAGCGTTCTGGATACCATTTTCGGCGCGGTCAGCCAACCATACTGTGTAGCATCCGTTGACCGATAGTGGCATAATTGAGGACACATACAAGGGGGACAAAATGGCTAGAGGAGAAGTCGTCAACTCCATACATGACTTACAATTTGAGTGGGCCTCTAGCCACGCCCACAAGTCCATTCGTGATTTTCCTTTGTCGGTGAAGGGATTCACCCCCAGGCGCTATCGCTACATTATGAAACAGGCTCCGGCACTGCAATGGAATACACGTCGGCAGGAGATTCAGAACAACGTTCTATCGGCCAAGCAGGAATCTCTCTTTCAAGATGCGCTTGAAACAAACAACCAAATTTTCAAGGCAGCTAAGCTCGCAGCGGCACTGACAATGAGAGACCTGGTCGAAAAAGGTGAAAAGGGCACACTTACGAGCAGGGAACTAGTCGAATACATGAAAAGCCTCGAAACAACCCAGACTGTCCCAATGAGGGCCTTGGGAATTGCTCCGGAGATTGAGCGGCGGATTCCACCTCCCGTCGAGCCATGCTCCTCACCGCACTTCGGGGGACCTTCAACTTTCAAGGGGCCAGACCCCTCCGAAAAACTCAGTTACGATGATGTAATGACTCTGATTGAAATTAGGCGCGACCAAAAACAACAAATGCTGGTCAACCGGGCCGATTAGAATGCCAAATTAACCCTTATTGACGTGGCGCCTCAAAATGTGTAAATCATTGGTCGTTGTATTTGTGATAATGGTGTTTTCTTGAGGTGCTGTAGGATTTTAGCTCATTCTGATCGGTCCTCATTTATCGGCGGCAACGCACTGTTATAGCTGAAAAATAAGGGGACTCGTGGGCTTATCAGGAAAGAAAATAAAAGAAAATTTTAAGTCTTGTCGATTTTCACCCTTCTCGTCCGTCGTTCTATCAAACGGACAAACAAACCAGAGGAGGTGTCTATGTCAGTTTTCAATATAAAGTCCCTATTTTTAAGCGCGGTTTTATTCTCCGCAATAGCGGCCCATGCAGGGCCAACCGCAAAGGTCAGCGACCTTGACTGGATGGCAGGCAATTGGATTGGTGATGCCCAGGGTCTGCCAATGGAGGCGTATTACACGACTTCATCGGGGGGAATCATACTGGGTCAAACCAAAATCTCCAACGGCAATGCCACTGAGTTTTTTGAGTTTGAGAAGATCGAGCAGGTGAATGATACGTTGGTGATACAGCCCATGCCGTTCGGCAAACCTGGCGTTATTTTTGATCTTAAAGAAACAGGTTCAAACCGAGTGGTCTTTGAAAATCCGCAGCATGATTTTCCAACTCGAATTATTTATGAATTGAAAGCAAACGGTCAACTTCTTGGTCGAATTGAGGGCACGCAAAATGGTCAAAGCGTTGCTCAAGACTTTTTGTTCTCAAGAGCTAAGTAGGAAGGGAGAAACATTGGCAAAATATATGATTAACATTTGTTACGGCGACCTAGAGAAACGGAAAAAAGCATCCCATCCCAATGACGATCAATTTGTAATGAACAAATATCGGGAATGGTCACAAAAAATTGCGGCAAAAACGATTGTTGCTCACAAGCTCAAAGATGGTGAAGGTCGAAAAATTGAACTTGCTGACGGTCGAACCAAAGATGGTCCCTACGTTGAAACCAAAGAAACTATTGGCGGGTTCTATATCATAGAGGCTAACTGCTATAACGATGCGGTCGAAGTCGCAAAAGAGTGTCCAACCTTACTTTATCAGGGCGGCTACGTTGAAGTCCGTGAAGTGGAGATTTAGATGAACCAATATATGGTTGTCTTACATGGCAAGCCTTCCGAGTGGAACAAACACTCTGATGAAGAACAGAAGCAATTACTCAATCGTTACCTGGCTTGGGTAGAAAAACTGAAAACTGACGGTCGTTTCAAAAAAGGGTCTGAACTTCATCAGACTCATAGGGACCTGAAAACCGTGAACAATAAAATCGTGGTTGACGGGCCTTTTCCAGAAACCAAAGAAGTACTTACAGGTTTTTTCATTATCACGGCTTCAAGTCTCGATGAGGCAGTTGAAGTGAGTAAAGGTTGTCCCGCGCTTTCGCACGGAGATTGGGTTCAGGTCTATAACATGCCCAATCGGGAGTAAAATCATGAAAGAATATCTTCTTATAGCAAGGGGAAATCGAGAAACGTGGGATAAGGCCAGCGAACACGATTGGACTCAAGTCATGGATGGATTTGAAAAATGGGTCGCCTCGATGAAAGAAAAAAACCTTTGGATTCGAGGCGACAGACTAACCGTAAAACGCACTGACATTCAGAAAACAGAAAAAGGCTTTCAAGTTAGCGATGGTCCATTTGCTGAAACCAAAGAACTGACAGGATTCTTTTTATTTCGTGCAGAAACCATGACCCAAGCCACTGAATACGCAAAGGGCTGTCCATCGCTTTTGCACGACAGTCTTTCGCTTCATGAATTAGAAGGAGATCGCCAATGAACGAATATATGCTCGTAAGAAAAGGTGATTATAAGTACTGGAGTTCCGTGAGTGCCGATGAAAAACAACGGATCATGGAAAAATATTATGCTTATGTGAATCGGCTTAAAAGAGAGAGCCGCTTCAAAGGCGGCTCGGCTCTAAATCATGGTGGAGTCGAGTTGCGGTCAGAAAAAGGCATAGTTGTTGTGGATGGACCTTTTGCTGAAACGAAAGAAGCCCTCAATGGTTATCTTATTTTTGAAGCACAAAACTATGATGAGGCTATTTCCATTGCTCGTGAATGTCCTGCACTCACGCATGGAGAAGCAGTGCAGGTTTTTGAGTTGACATCCCAATAAAGGAATCGAATGAGCCACAGTCAGGTACAAGCAACACTAGATCATTTATTTCGACGCGAATCGGGTCGAATCGTTGCGTATCTGACTCGTTTTCTTGGCCCAGATCACTTGGACCTTGCTGAGAATGTTGTGCAAGATGCGTTGGTCAAAGCTGTTCAGACCTGGCCGATTCAAGGAATACCTGACAACCCCGCTGCTTGGATTTTACAAGTCTCAAAAAACTCGGCCATTGATTCCATCCGAAGCGGGAAATTTGTGTCCCATGATTCTGAACTTGTGGATTCGATTCAATCGTCGATGACTGAACCCAATGCTGACTTGGAATTTAAAAATGAAATAAGGGATGACCAACTGAAGTTGATGTTCATTTGTTGCCATCCTATTTTGACGAGAAAAGCTCGAATCGCCCTAACCCTCAAAACTGTTTGCGGCTTCAGTGTTCCTGAAATCGCTAAAGCGTTTCTATCGAAAGAAGAGACCATCGCGCAAAGAATTGTACGGGCAAAAAAGACGATTGCTGAAAACAAATTTAAATTTGAAGTGCCAACGCCCAACGAGCTTGAATTGCGATTGCAGTCTGTCTTGGAAGTTATTTATTTGTTGTTCAATGAAGGCTATTCGGCAACCGAGGGAAGTAGCCTCATTCGGCATGACCTCTGCGAAGAGGCAATTTATCGAACGCAAATCCTCTCCGAAAATCCGGTCTGTCAACGTCCACAGATTTTTGCACTTCTTGCGTTAATGCACCTTCAAGTCTCAAGATTCAATTCAAGACTGGATTCTGATGGAGAATTGCTTCTGCTAGAAGAACAAGATCGGAACCTCTGGGACCAAGAGCATATCAGTTTAGGGATGAAATACTTAGACCTCTCCGCCGATGGGGAAGAGCTTTCCGACTATCACTTGCAAGCTGGGATTGCCTCTTGTCACGCCGTCGCAAAGTCATTTGCCGAGACTGATTGGGGGAGAATTTTAACTTACTATGATTTGCTACTCATGAAAGATCATTCACCTATCGTCGCGCTTAATCGAGCGGTCGCTATCGCAATGATTCAAGGTCCCGCCGCTGGACTCAGTGAAGTTGACCTCATAAAAGATTTGCCTCCTCTCAAGTCATACTATTTATTACCCGCAACAATGGCCGAATTGAATCGAAGGCTTGGTAATATGGCGAACGCAAAACTTTTATATGAACAGGCTCTAGAACTCGTAGGGACTGAACCAGAAAGACGATTGATTTTGAAACGAATCAAAGCCTGTGAAGTAAACGAACTTAATCTCGTAAAATAGGATTGAAAAATGAAACCAAGCAAAGATGTAATTGAAAAATTGGAAAACCTAATTGATACGTATCCACTGCATCCGGTCCTGTTGAAATAAAATGGCGTTCAACTATCCTCCGTAGAGCACTATGACCTGGCGCTCAATTGCAAACCTTGTAAAATTAGTTGTGGGTTTTGCAATTCCTATCAATCGATTAAGCCTTTTGATCGGCCAAAGTGAAT
>JAYVXN010000329.1:0-4613 GCA_043785085.1 Bdellovibrionales bacterium
CCCCGCCCGCGTAATCTTTTGATCGGCAAATACAAAAACGGCGATGGACCCGCGCAGATTTTTAAAACCGTAACAACAGGCATCAAAGGTACACAAATGGCGGCTTTCAATAATCTTTCAGAGCCCGACCGCCATGCCGTAGCCGCATATTTAGTGTCGGTCAGAAAAAAGAAATAGCCCGCTCTATGGTAATTTTAGAAAATCTGGGTCGTTTCCGGCAATTCTCACTGACCAATATAATTTCTGAAATGGCCATGGTAGTCCTGAATTTTCTGGGCTTGAACAGTAATCCTGTTTAGTCTCAGCACAGCCTGCGGAAAGGTAAAATGGCGCAGCTTTTTGGACCACAGTCAAATTGGATTGCACGCGCGCTGTTGCTTTCTCTGCCGGTTTTATTTATTTCAGGCTTGATTGTCGCCGGAGCGATTGATCGCTCAGATTACATGACCGATAGAAATAGTTTAGTTGAACAGCCGATTCCATTCAGCCACAAACATCACGTCGGCCAACTGGGTCTGGATTGTCGTTATTGCCACACGCAAGTTGAACAATCGGCGGCTGCACTTCTGCCATCAAGTGAAATCTGTCTGACTTGCCATGTGCAGATTTGGAAAGATGCTCCCCTGCTTCAACCTATTCGCAAGGCCGAGCCGATTCATTGGCAGAAAGTAACAAAACTTCCTGAATTTGTGTATTTCAACCATAGTATTCATGTGCAAAAGGGCATTGGCTGTGTCAGCTGTCACGGCGATGTCTCCAGCATGAGCCTCACTCGCCTCATCCATCCGATGACAATGGAATTCTGTTTGAACTGCCACCGCGCCCCTGAGAGGTTTGTCCGCCCGCAAGAGCAGGTTTTCTCCGCCGCTGCGGCACCCCTCTCGCGCGCCGACCAGGAGAAACTCGGCAGCGAATTAGTTGAGCGCTACGGTATTCAAAAGAAAGTGAGTTGTGTGACATGTCACCGCTAGATCAACCTGAAATCCCAGCACGACTAAACCCAACTCATTTGAATCGGCGAGCCTTTCTGACGCTGATGGGTGCGTCTGTGGCCATGGCCAATTTAACGAGTTGCCGCAATAAGCTTCCAGCTGAAGAAATAATTCCCTATGCGGTTTTGCCAGAAGATCGCATCGCGGGAAAGCCGCAGTTTTTTACCACGACATTTCCAGTCTCAGGATTCGTACAAGGCCTTCTTGTCAAAAGCAATGAAGGGCATCCGACCAAAATAGAGGGCAATCCGTATCACCCTGCGAGCCGGGGTGCCACCGGCCTCTTCGCACAGGCAAAATGGTTATCTGATAGGGACCGCACGGCTCGTTATTACAGTTTTGCCGATCCGAAGCTCGAATCATTGTCTATTGCGCAGAAAATTTTGCTGCGAATGGGGCCGACCAACGAGGCTATTGTGAAAGTAAAACCTAGGCAAATACGAAAATTGCTGACCCATCTCGGAAAGAGATAAAAATGACCAATCAAAAACTTGAATCAACCCTGAGTGGGAGATTGGCAGATTGGCATAGGAGTGCCCGTGTTCACTGAGCGTGCCGATTTTTTCGCCGTGGCTGGCAGCTAAAATCGATTTGAGCCATGACACTGAGGTCATTATGGAACTTCTTCAAGTGACCTGGTGCCGATTCGAGATCACTTCAGACATATTGTTTTAATTTATCTACATTTGAAAATACCCCCGGGTCTACCGAGTTCGGTTGACCAACGACGGAATGACCAGTACCTTCTTCAGATTCTCAATGAATTTTTACCGATCCTCAAAGTGAGCGCAAATGACAGTTCAAGATGGTTCTGATACCACAGCCCAATCAGCGAGGGTCATCCCCGCCAATCGATATCGGGGCGATGTCTTATACGGAACGGTCGAGATTCATGCGTACACGAAACACGGCGCAACCTCAATGGTCAGCGTTCTGCCACCTGAATCCTTAGAGAAGGGTGAAGTTCTTAAGACCCAAGCTTGGATTCTTGGCGCAAAACAGTTTGTGGTCGTTGCTGAACATAAACGACCGATGAAAATTCCGGGACTTTGGTATGAAGTTCGCGTGATTAAAAGCAAAGAGTAATATCGACCGGCTGACGACTCCCGTATCCAAAATACTCAGACATACGGTTGGCACTTGATTTTCACTATAATCCAATTAATTGATACTCTCTTGCGCCTGGCTTTGGCGCAAGTCGGTCGCCGCGCGCAAGTGCAGTCTCTTCTGATCGAGTTTCTTTTTCTGGTTTTTCTCGCGAAGAAGCTCACGCTCAGCCAAATTCTTTTGTTTTAAAAGTTTGCTTTTTTGAGCCTGGGCTTTCTGCAATGATTCTTGCGCTTGCTTTCTACGCGCAATCGCAAGACTCTTTTTCTCTTCGACTGATTTGATTTTTTTCTGCAGATTTTCAATTTCATGTTCTGCTTTGGCATTTTTGCTTTCAAAATCTGCGGCAACTTTCTGGACTGATTTCTGTTTCAGTTGTGCGCGCTCCAGTTCAGCTGAGACCCGCTTGGCATTGGCTGCCAATTTTAAGTTCTGCTTTTGAAGCAGGCTGGCCTTGACTGTGAGTTTGGAAATGTCTGTTTTGACTTCTTTGATTTCGTGCTGAGTTTGATGTGCATACTCATCGTCGGCGTAGCCCTCGGCCTCATCGACTTGAGTGTCAAGAGCTATACCCTCAGCTTTGTCATTGAGGCTCTCAACTGTTTCAGCGTGAAGAGAAGGACTCAGAAATAGACTTATGAGAATGAGACCGATTGTACTTTGAAAAGATTTCACCTGGGGTCCTCCGCTATGTGTTTTGGGGGTCGCATCCAGATTGTGAGCAATTCGCGTACCCTTCTCAAATCGCTTAAAGAGGGTCGCGGTCCTCCTAGGGCCCTATAAAAATGTCACTGGAGTGACAGAAAATAGTCCTAATCCCGGCGGAATGCAAAAGACTCCATTTTTTGAACTTGTGCCGATCCTGAAACAAGGACGATATAAAAATAAAGTTCTTTATTTTGTCGATGCCGTTGGCCGACAAGTTGAATGGCTGCAATATTATCTTCAGCAAAATGGGTATGAAAAATATTATTTTCTACAAGGTGGAGCGGCCGGCATTTTAGCGGCTCGTTGAGATCCGCTGACGCTACGCGAATCAATTGCAATCGTGAATTTTTTCATTAACCATAGTCTCACTATGAGTTCACTTATATTCTGTTTTTATTGCTTTTTAAACTTCGCCCACGCCACGCCCGTCGAAACCCAAGCTGCTACGTCTAAGAGTTTTGGCTCTTGGTATTACAATGAAAATGGCGGCTTTGGAATTTATCACCCAGATGGTTGGATTATTCAAGAGAATGGCCGAAGCGCAGTCTTGAGTGGACCAGAGCACGATACTGCCAAGTCACAGGTTTTTCTTGGATCGGATTGGCAAAGCACCGTGAAGACTACGCAAGATCTGAAAGCCTACCTTGAATCCCACTTCGCAGGACATATGCTGCATGCCGTGACGATTTCAAATATCGAGGGTTTTCAGTTTGGCGATTCCGTTGACGGGGATATTTACCTTTTACGAATTCCTGAGAACATCATTGAAATCGATTTCAGTTTACGTGGCTCAGAAGCCCAAGTCAGTGAAGGCCAAACCGCACTCTCGTCAATCGATATTCGCACCAAAGGGATTTCTTATCCCTAACCCATTAATCGTGTCTAGTGAACTGTTGATAACCGATAGCAAATGGGCCCTCACGCATGGGCCATTGAGCTGATGATCAACACAATTAGGGGCTAAAGGCCGGAATATCCGACCTTTAGTTTATTTAGATTATTTTTTGCAGAATGGTTGTGTCGGATCGAGCTGGCAAATCTGTTGGCAAAGAGATTCGTCACCAAAAGGGCAAGCGCCCGGCTGACCAGGACCTGGGGGTTCACCGGGTTGACCGGGTTGTCCAGGAGTCGGCAAGCCCGAACCCTGACCGCCACTGCTATCTGGACTGAACCAGCAGCGTGGGCGATAGCCGACAGAATCAACGCCCTGAACGCAAGTGCCGACTTTGAAATCGGTATCACTGTTCGGAACAGTCGCTGCGACATTGCAAATCGAGCCATTGAAATAAGTGTCCATGCGACACTGGGTTGCCGGGTGATCATCGAAAGTTTGGCTGACCTGTGAAGTGTCAGGAGTTGAAAGCTTCGGCCGTGTCGGCTCTTTTCTTAAATCTTGAAAGAGGTAGGCAATGGACTCACCTGACAATGAGATGCGCATACAAATGTCTTGATCCGGCTTAGCCGAAAACTGCGCCTCACACTGGCTTTTCGCCAAAGGATCTATCGTGGCTTTAGCAATGATGGAAGCATTGTCTTCTGGAGCAAAAAAAGTCCGCAAGCATTTCAGTGTCGCGAAGTAATCAGCGCCACCTTCGTTGCTCGCCCAATCGCCACCGAAACCACTTATTTTCGGAGCGCCACCCAAGTGGTGACCCATCTCGTGGCACGCAATCAGCGCCTCTCCCTCATAAGTCACATCTGGGTGCCGAGCAATACCACCGTACATATTGAGAATCCAATCGCTCCCCTGTTGCTCAGCGCTTGAATTAACAGTTGCATCTGTCCAAAGGCGATTGATGACCAGGT
>JAYVXN010000330.1:0-4610 GCA_043785085.1 Bdellovibrionales bacterium
TCCCATCTTCGGACTAAAGTTGGGCAAAAAAGCTTTGCCGTTTATATCCGGGGCACCGAGATAGAAGCTGTAAAACGGAAACTCGGTCAGACCTTCCGCTAGCCAGTTTTCAGGAAAGACCTCAAATTGTGCCTCTTCAGCTCGCGCTGAGTGAGTAGTCATCAGTATAAGGGAATAAAGAAGAGTGAGAAGTGTTTTCACGGATAATTTAGTGAAACATAGGCATTGTGGCTCTGGCAAATTTAACTTGATTAAACTGGGCTCTTTCAATCGCAATTAAATTTTTTGAGCGTCTTGCCTTCAGGCCACCCGTGCGCCAGAATGGCCATGATTTCAGTCACCCAATACGGAGCACGATATGCTTTTACGTTTCATCATCAAAACCCTGGTGTCAGCGCTTCTTATTGCCGGAATCAGTGAGGTCAGTCGCCGCTCAACCTTTCTCGGTGCGATCATGGCCTCACTCCCACTGACCTCGGTGCTGGCCTTGCTTTGGCTTTACCAGGACACCCATGATTTGCAGAAAATTACAGCGCTGTCTTGGTCGATTTTTTTAATTGTGATTCCATCATTGATTTTGTTTATCGCTTTACCGCTCTTGCTAAAGGCGGGCGTGGATTTTTATTTGGCAATGCTCGGCGCGTGCGGATTAACGGCCCTTGGTTATTTCATCTACCTCGGGGCCTTAGCAAAATTCGGCATCAAAATTTAGAGGGGGCGGCGTGCCGGCTGCCGCGAAAGACTCGATCACTGAGAAGGCTGGCGATAAGACCGCTCGTTAGGAAAATTAAAAAACCAAAAATCTGAGTTTTATCGCGAAAGGTAGGTATGGGGGGCACAAAAAAATAGAGCGCACCCACGGCTGCTAAGAAGCTTGGTAAAACAGCACAGTGAATGCTCTCAAGTCTTTATCCGCCGTCGCAACGCCTGGATCATCTGATCTAGCTTGCCCAAAAAAAGTGAGCGAGATTTCTTATCCATTGGCGCCGGTCCTCCGGTCTTTTCACCCATGAGACGCACATTGTTTGAGAGTTCACGGGTTGAGACCGCCATGCCGATATTGTCTTCAGTGAATTCAATGCCTTTGGGGCCCAAAACTCTGGCTTGTTTTTTCACGCATCTCTCAGCGAGGAGAATATCAGCAGTGATGACAATGTCCGTGGTGCCGATATTCTCGGCGATATAATCGTCGGCGGCATCGAAGGTTCCTTTGACCACCACCATTTCAAATAGTGGATTCAGCGGCAAAGTTAAGGCCTTATTGGCGACGAGAATGACTTTAATTTGGTAGCGTTCGGCGACTTTAAAGGTTTCGTCTTTCACCGGACAGCCGTCGGCATCAATGTAGATTCTGATCATTTTTCCCCCACCATTAAAGTCTCACAATTCTTCAGGGCGGGGAGTATTTCTTTTTAAGAACTTCCAAGTCGGACTGCAGAGCGGAGACGTCTTGTGTATTTCCGCGGGTGCAGATATCGAAACACCCATAGTTTAAGGTTAATGTGGGTACGGTACCTTTTCACGTGGAGTTTTCTAAATCTTAGGATGTGAGCCAATGAAGGATTTTGACTGTAGAAACAAATAGTCCATGAAGATTGGCGTGCACGATTTGTGGCTTGAGTAAAAATGCGCCAATTGCGCCGGCCACGGCACCGGTGAGGTGCAGGCCGTGGGCAACGCCACTTTTATTCCAGACTTCGCGAATGATTCCCAGTGCGATGAAGCCGATCACGAAGAGAGAGGTCGGAACTCCCAAGCCAAGACTGGTGCCCGGCTGAATGAAAAACAACGCCGCAATCACTCCGTAGACGGCCCCGGAAACGCCGATGACCGATACCGCCTTTTGCCGAAACAACAGACAATACAAAATCGCGCCGATGACCACCGAGATCGCAAATATAAACATAAAACTCGCGCCCGAACCCAGTTGCCTCTGTAGAGCGTGGCCGAAAACAAAAAGACCTAGGCAATTCATCAGCAAGTGGGCCAGGTCGGCATGAAACCAAGCGTGCGTGCAGAGGCGATGCGCGCCGACTCCAGAGAGTGAGTTTTGTGGAACGAGGGCAAAGGTCGCCGCAGATTTTTTCTTAAATAGAAAACCCAAGGAACTGCAGGCAAGAATCGAGAGAATCACTTGATCGACCACTGAGGCATTTTGTAAGGATGCTAAAATCGACATGTGATCAGCTTAATCGAACTTTCTGATATTTTCATTCTAGACTAGCCGAGATGCATCCGCCAACGCGACCTTTGTCGTCGATTGAGCATGGTCTGGACCCACTTTATCAAAGTGGGGTCAGACCATGCCCACTTCCATGTCAGCAGGGCTCAATGACTTTTTTAGCGAGGCTTGTCTAGGAACTGAGATTTGGAAGATACAACCTTTTCCGGGAAGATTGCGCACTTTGATTTGCCCTTGGTTGAGAGCCATGGCTCGTTGGACAATCGTCAGGCCAAGGCCAAGGCCTTCGCGATTCTCATTCTGTTGCTCAAATGGCTTAAAGAGATCCACGGCACGATCTGATAATCCGCCACACTCGTCTTCGACCTCAACTTCGGTGTGATTTCCTACTGAGCTTCCGCGGATTTGAATTCTTGCGCCGACGCGGCTGTATTTGAGGGCGTTTTGAACCAGATTTGATAGCGCTGAGTAAATGAGCTGTTGATCGCCGTCAATGGTGAGTTTGGGATCAATTTGAATTTCAAGGGATTGATTTTTGCGTTTTGCTTCAATTCCCGCAGTCACTGCAATCTGATTGATGAGACTCAATAAGAGAACAGACTCTGGATGAATTTTCGGATCAACACGTAACCTGACTTCAGTGAGTGATCGATCGATAAGGTCTTCGATGCGGTTGAGACCCCGGTCGAGGACTTGACCGGTACTGCCCTTAAAGCCAACAGTACCATCTTTGATCAAATCAACTGCAAGTTTGACTGTGCTCAGAGCATTTCGCAGTTCATGCGCCAAAAATCCGAGGTGTTCAATTTCTTGATTGCTGACTTGGGTGTTGCGAAGCGACTGATATCCGGTGACTGCTCCCGCAATAGCAACATCCAGACAGCGATTGAGATTATGAAATTCTTCAGATGAGACGGGCGAATTTGTTTTGGTGGCCAGTTCCGTGATTGCCTGGGACATGGCGCCATAAGCGTGCACGACGTGCGAAAGTGTGTATCCAAGTCGCAATAGCTCCGATCCGTGAATGCCAGCCTCTTTTGCTAATTCGGCATCTTCAGGGCGGTCGGTAGCTTTAGCGATGGCGACTTCGTCAGTTTTGGCGGCACCTGCCGCCATGGCGGGTTTATTTGGTAAAGTTTTTGGCTTTGAAGAATCCAATTGCAGTGCGGTCACAAGCTGTTTATAGAAAATCGGCAAACCCCTTTTGAGTTGCTCAGAAGTCGGTCGGATGCCTGCTAACTCGAGCGTTTTCGCTGCGGTCATAGCGAGAATTTCAACTTCATTGGCTTTGAGAAAATCGTAGAGCATACACATCCTTCCGGTGCCGCCAAGCTTGAGCCATGATCTTAACACTGCAGCTGAATGGCGCTTTTGCGCCAATTTGTTGAGAAGGTGAGGGGGCCCTAGGGATCAGAACTTTGCTCAGGGATTTGGATGCAAATTTTGTGGCCTAATTGATCATTGTTTATTAATTTTTAATTTTGGATGGTTTTCTGTCAATATTTAGTGACGCTGCGTAATGACTTTGATGCTCAGAGCAGTCTCCGCGACCAAGGCCGCAATGTGTATTCGGGTCAAGTGCTTTCCTCATTTTGGTGCAGTAGAATGCACAGAGATGATTCGCTTTGCAATGGGCTTCACGCCGCACAATCTCACTGATCTCGATCGCCTTGCGGAAGCGGCGGTATTTAAGAACCTGGCCAAAGATCAACAAAAACAGTTGAGCTGCACGTTGCACGAAGCTCGCCAACTGCGTGATGAACCCCTTCTGAGTAGTGCGGCCGTGACTGAAACTTGCGGCAAGCTCAGTCTCCTTCAGGATTTGATTAAAAACGAGGCCTATGGCAAAGAGTCAAGCCGGAAGATATTTTGAGTTATTAGAATTTCGAACACGATAAACGCTTTTTTGCAGAGTGCTGCCTAATAGTTTTTGGATATTAAAATCCCATTTGTGGTATTAAACAGTATGGATTTTCGAACATCAGACCTCTGCATTTCTGCCTTTAACAAAATGGACCTTGCCCCAGGACTGTTGACGGCGCTCGACAAAATGGGCATTAATAAACCCACCCCGATCCAGAGTGAGGCTATTCCGGTCGTTTTGGCCGGTTCTGACTTACTTGGCGTCGCACAAACGGGGAGCGGTAAAACTCTCGCCTACGCCCTTGCCGTCATGACGGCTTTGCAGAACAAATCTGAGGCGCGTGCGTTGATTCTTTCTCCGAGTCGAGAAACGGCAGAGCAAGTCTATCGCGTTTTTAATGAGCTCAGTATTGAGGTCCCACTTTCAATGAGCCTGATAGTGACCGGCATTCCGATGGCAACGCAAAACAGTCAGCTCAAAAAAAATCCGCGTGTCCTGATTGCGACTCCGGGTCGTATTTGTGATTACCTGAAAAACAATAAATTGCTCCTAAAAGGACTCGAA
>JAYVXN010000331.1:0-4606 GCA_043785085.1 Bdellovibrionales bacterium
TTTCTCCTGAACTTTACCAACACCGTGATTGTGGTTTCGCACGACCGACATTTTCTCAATAAAGTTTGCACGCACATGGCGGATATTGATTTTGGTAAAGTCACCACCTACACCGGCAATTATGATTTCTGGCGGGAAGCCAGTGAGCTCAATCAGAAACTTCTCGCTGATCAGAATAAAAAGAATACCGACAAAGCCGAAGAACTAAAAAGCTTCATTCGCCGCTTCAGCGCCAATGCTTCAAAATCAAGCCAGGCCTCATCACGACAAAAACAGCTCGAAAAACTCGATCTCAGTGAAATTCCAGTGTCATCACGCAAACAACCCTTCATTGGCTTTGATCTCAAGCGTGAACTTGGCAATGACGTTTTGACCGTTCAAGGCTTGAACAAAACTGTCAATGGCGAGGTCTTGCTTAAAAATCTCAATTTCACGATTCGCAAGGGTGATAAAGTCGTTTTGCTCGGACAAAACGATTTGGCAAAAACAGTTTTGCTCGATATTCTTGCCGGCGAGCTCGAGCCCGATTCGGGTACGCTGATGTGGGGACTGACCACGATTTGCAGTTATTTGCCGACGGATAACTCCAAGTATTTTCGTGGCGATGAAGCGACCCTGGTCGATTGGCTGCGCCAATTCTCAGACGACAAGGACGAAAGCTTTATTCGCGGTTTTCTTGGCAAGATGTTGTTTAGCCGCGATGAAGGTTTGAAAAAGCCGAATGTCTTATCTGGTGGCGAGAAAGTTCGCTGCATGCTCTCTAAAATGATGTTGTCTGGAGCTAATGTGCTTCTACTCGATGGTCCCACCAACCACTTGGATCTGGAAAGCATCACGGCTGTGAATGAAGGGATCAAACGTTTTAAGGGCACCGTTGTTTTCACATCACATGACCATGAGTTGGTGCAAACGACCGCGAATCGAATTATTGAACTTGATGTGACCATCAAAGACGACAACTACATCACCTACGAAGAATATATCGAAATGAAAAAACCTAAAGGACTGCAATGAAATTTTCTGATCTTCCGCTACTTGAGCCCTTGCAAAAAGCAGTGGCCGAATCTGGGTATACCGTGGCCACTCCCATTCAGATTGTCGCGATTCCACACCTTCTGGATGGCCGTGACCTGATTGGTTGCGCGCAAACGGGCACCGGCAAAACGGCGGCCTTTGCTTTGCCGATCCTGCATCGCTTGGCTTCAGCTCCGAAGCGTCTCGAGCCTCGTCACGCTCGTGTGCTCGTCCTGACGCCCACTCGCGAATTGGCTATTCAAATTCACGAGAGCTTTCAAACTTACGGAAAGCATTTAAAAATGCGTACCTCCGTGGTCTTCGGCGGCGTTGGCCAAGGTCCACAGGTGAAAAGTGTCGCTCAAGGTGTGGAGGTTTTGATTGCAACTCCTGGCCGTCTTTTGGATTTGATCCAGCAAAAGCTTTTGTCTCTTCGCGGACTCGAAGTTTTTGTCTTAGATGAAGCTGATCGGATGCTAGATATGGGTTTCATCCACGATATTCGCAAGATCATCGCGATGTTGCCAGCGAAACGACATAATTTATTTTTCTCAGCGACCATGCCTCCGGAGATTGAGCAACTGGCCGGTACGCTTTTAACTAATCCAGTGCGAGTGGCCGTCTCGCCGGTTTCGTCAACGGTTGAGCGTATTCGTCAGTCGATTATGTTTGTTGATCGAAATCGCAAAAAAGACCTGCTTCGCCATGTGCTTTTGGACAAAACTCTTAAACGTGTGATCGTTTTCACCCGGACAAAACGTGGTGCCAATCAGGTCAGTGAGGTCCTCGAAAAAAATGGCATCAACAGTGCTGCCATTCACGGCAATAAGTCTCAAGGTGCGCGCCAGAGGGCCATCGAAGAGTTTCGCACTGGTAAAATCCGTGTCTTAGTGGCAACCGATATCGCCGCTCGCGGAATTGATATTGATGGCATCAGCCATGTCATCAACTTTGAATTGCCGAATATTTCAGAGAGCTACGTGCACCGGATTGGTCGAACGGCCCGGGCTGGCGCTGATGGCATTGCGATTTCTTTTTGTGATACCGAAGAGCGGGCTTATCTCAAGGACATTGAAAAGCTCACGGGGCAGAAAATTCCGGTTGATACTGAGCAGCCCTATCACTCAAATTCGGTCGCCAACTCAAATGTCATGTCAAAGGGTAAAGCCAAGGCGGCGATAGAGGGAGTTCAAAACCGTCGCCCGCGTGGTGGCGGTGGAGGGGGACGAAATCAGCAGCGTCGCTTTAACTCTAGCCGACCGCTCGGGGCGAGTACAGCGTCAGGTGGCGGTGCAAAATCATCGGCCCCGCCATCTGCTGGAGCGACGGCAAAGCCAAGGGCCAGCGGTCGACCTTCGGTGATTCAGCCGATTCGCAAGCCGACTCGGGACTAGTGCCGGAGTCGACGCTCGGTCTGCTGATCGGAGTGGCCCGGAGGCCGACAATCCGTGGGCTACTATGCGCTCACCATCTTTGCCGACCGAGCGTCGACTCCGCGCGAATCTCAGACCCGACAAACCGAAGCGCCACCAGCGCTGGCAATCGCGCGAAAAGGACTAAGCAAAGCTAGACTGATTGCGCAACCACTCAAGACTGCCAACGTTGTCAGACTGGTGCAGGGTGATCTGTTGGGGTGTGGCGGCCCGGCTTGTTCCCCAGCTTTCTCTGCCTTCGGCACGATGGCGAAGGCGGAGCTCGTCGTGCACCCTAGCCAAATCAGCAGAGCAAAGCGCAGCGCCGCAAGGACTAGGCAGTGTTTCTTTACTCGCACAGCACCGACTGATAAAATAAGAGCGCATGGCGACATTCCGTAATTTCCTCAAGCGTGACTGGCAAGTGGCATTTTTGTACCTTGTCATCGCCTTTTCGCTCTACGGCTGGTTTCTCAATAATCCATTTATTATGGATGATGAAATTCAGGTGGTCGAAAACGAACATATCCATTCACTTGGAAATATCCTGGCATTTTTTAGTTCTTCGACGATGGGCTCGGGTGGCGCGAAGTCAATGGGTGGGGTTTACTATAAACCTTTGCTCAGCACCTACTATGCCATTATCTGGAATTTTTTCGGCGCGCAACCATCGGCCTATCGCGCACCGACTTTGACACTATTCGCACTGAGTGCCTTTTTAATTTTTTTATTTTCAAAACGATTTTTTCCTAAATCCGATGCCGAATTGTGGAGTTTTTTTCTCGGCCTATTGTTTTTACTTCATCCGGCCAATGCCGAAGTTGTTCTCTACATTGCTGATGCGCAAGATGTTCTTTATATGTTTTTTGGACTGCTCAGCTTAGTCCTGATCGCGAAAATCAAAAGTCAACGGCGGCTTGCCGGGCTTTTGCTTGGCACCTTCACTCTCGCCATTCTCGCCAAAGAAACTGACGCCTTATTTTTTGCCATTGGCACTTTTTATGCCTGGCTCTTTGCGCGGACTAAATTGAAAGTCGTGTTCGGCTCAGCAGCAGCCGTATTCGCGGTCTACCTCATAGCGCGCTTTTCTCTCGGTTTCACCCACGTCGCGAGTGCGCAACTGCTGTTTCACAATATCAGTTACTTCGAGCGCTTGAAAATGCTGCCCCTCATCGTTGCGCATTACCTTGAGATTTTTTTTATACCGCTGCGCTTGTCATTGACCACAGATTTTGTTTTGCAAGAGCTGACGTTGCGCGCCTTTTGGCTGCCTTTGCTCTGTTGTTTTTTGGCCGGTCTAGCGTTGTTACTGATGAAACGGCATTGGCAAAAGCAACGGGCGACAAGAGAATTTAGCTTTTTCGCCTTCGTTCTTTTTTTGTGGTTTTTGTTACATACTCATGTCTTAGTGCCGTTGGACGGAGTCTATGCGGATCGTTGGTTGCACATCGGTACTTGGGTGGGCGTCAGTTTCATTTTGATCTCTCTCAGCTACTTGACCCAGCAAATGAAGCGCGTCGCAGCGGCACTGCTGATCGTTGCGGCACTATTTGGCATGCGGGTGGTGAGTCGCGCTGAAGAGTGGTCAGAAGCTCTCCGCTTATATGAGAGTGAGGTCCGACTTCATCCCTGGGATCCAGTCATGAACAACAATGTCGGAGTGGAATTATTTCGCCGCGGGCTGAGCGAAGAAGCGCTGCCCTACTTTGAGCGGGCCACCCAGCTCAATCCGCTTTGGAATGTCGGCTGGAACAATCTCGCCGCAGCCTATGAAAAGCGTCAGGACGACCAAAAGGCTGAGCAGTATTATTTGAAAGCAATCAGTATTCCTAGCTATGCCCTGGCTTATGAAAATTTCACCAAGCTTTTACTGCGTCATAATCGCTTCAGTGAAGCCAGGCGCTTTCTTGATCAAGAGGCATTGCCGCGATTTCCGTACAATCAAATTCTTCTCGAAATAGATCGGTACCTCAAGCAAAAGTAAAAGCGTGGAATTATACAATGCGCTAATACCGATTTAATTGACTAGAGATGACAGGTACGATTTTCTTTTACTCCTGCCTGACCTCGTCCTTGCCGCGCGTGGGTTTGACGTTTTAGCTTGGTCTTTGCTGCCAGCACTTCGCCGCGGAGATACGAAAAGGGCGAGGCATATCCCCGGCGATATGTTGAGCCCTTTT
>JAYVXN010000332.1:0-4602 GCA_043785085.1 Bdellovibrionales bacterium
CATCAATACGACTGTCATTTACTCGATGAGTGACAATCTCCAATAAGGCGCAGCGGCACAGGCATTTCCACACATCAATGCGCAGTCTACATATGTAATCCATGCCTTCTTGACAAATGCTAGTCCCTGCGATTGACTAAACACCTAAACACCTAAACACCTAAACACCTAAACACCTAAACACCTTTCTCATTTCTGAAAATAATCTGAAATAAAAACCTGGCCTACTTTAAAAGAGTCTAGTTTTATGAAAACTATTTTAAATCAAGTTATACTTTTTTTTCTCATCACCTTGAGCTTCTACAATACTCTGGGTGCGCCGGAGACTATGACACAATCAAAAGATGAATTTGCGATGAGCGGCCTTCATCTTAAGGACTACCCGGAGTTTGCTAAAAACTGGCAAATGGTGACGGTCCGCTATCGAAAAGACACTGGCGAGCTTCGCTTCATCTATGCCAATCCTATTGCTTGGAAAGCGCTCCTTGGTCGCGCGCGCGACTACCCGGACGGTTCGGTATTTGCAAAAATCGGTTTTGCCACGCACAATGATCCAGCTTTTACGTCCTCTGTCGTCCCGAACTCCGAAGGCGCTCGACGGTATCAGTTTATGCTTAGAAATAAGACGCTCTATCGCGATACAGATGGTTGGGGCTACGCCCTCTTCGATGCCCAAGGTCGAACTTTTCCAGAAAATAAAGTCAACCAGGTTCAAGCTTGTGCCGCTTGCCATAGAATTGTCCCAGAGCGAGGTCAGGTCTTTGCTGAACCTCTGCAGCTAGCCCCTTTTCAGGAAACTGCGGACTCAATGAAATCGAGTACTTTATCAACAAAAATCAGTTTTCGCTCAGAAGATGCCAAGCATCTTCCGGAGATAGTGCGCATGCATCTCAATCCTGAGACTGAAACTGTGAGTCTGGTTCAGGGAGATCTCGCCAAGCATCTTTTTCAAGGAACTCTCGATGAGATTCGACCGAGTTTGGCTGAAGAAGTCTCTCACAGCAAACGGCCGGCAATACTTCTGAGCCTAGATAAAACCCGATTTTCACTTGTCGTCCAAGACTCAGGTTCAGGAATCTGCAAAAAGTCGGGTGTTCACGGCGTGGACCTAAAAGCAGTCCACAGCCTCATCGGCGAAAAGAATCCGATCTACCAATTATCATTTTGCCATGAAGAACCCCAGCCAGTAAGCCAGTAAGGGCCCGCGTAAAAATAAACTGCAGTAAAATGCATCCGATTTTTTTAAAACTCCCCCACTAGTTCAGCCTTAAGTTTGGCCTCTTGTGTGGGCCATATTCCAAGCAAATTCTTTTTTTCGAGGGGGTCCTGCGCTAAATCAAAAAGCTCAAAATTCGAAGTGCCAATTGCAATTAATTTTTTTCGCAACGAAATGATCATTTTTTGCGGAGTCCTGTCACCTTCCAGCTTTTGCATGCTTTGTACGGCTTGAGGCGCCATCCCTGCTCCGCTAAGAAGACCGCTACGAGTCGCTGAAGTCATTGCAAAAACTGAACGCTGAAGTGAAATCGGCGAATCTCTTGCTGGCAATGGAATTGAGTCAAGTTTTTTGGCTGGTAATGGAATCTGCGCAATGCTCATGAGCGTTGAAAAAATATCTGTTGCTTCCACTGGGCTCTGAATATTTCGTTTACCCAAAACATAAGGCTGTTTGAGCAGCAGTGGAATATGGACTTGCTCATCATATACGGAGTAGCCATGAAGCCCGTAGCTCCTATCGCCCCGATCATTGAACTCCTCCCCATGGTCAGAAAAAATCACGAACACAGTGTTTTTATCCAGCCCCAAGCGTTTAAATTCTTTAAAAAGATCGCCTAGAGCTCGGTCGATCTCAAGGATTTCGGCATCATAAAGCGTAGCGATCCTTCGTAACTCTGGCACCGCCAGGTGCATTTCTCCGTTGGCAATGGCTGCCAGACTGCCAAAATCGATCGATAAAAGTGGGCCGTGATACTTTGGATCGATTTGCTTCAGAATGGCCGGGTCTGGGGAAAAGGGCTCGTGGACATGATAGGTATGGATAAACAAGAAAAACTTCGATCGCCCGAATTCGTTGAGCCAGCGCTTGGTCACTCGAGTAATGAATGGGGCGTCGTGCCCACTCTCTCCTTCAATAAACTGCTTGAAGCCGCGATCAAAGCCAGTTTGCCGATTAATGAATGCTCCTGTGGTAATGGCTGCAGTCTGGTAGCCAGCCTCAGCCAATGATACCGCAAGATTGGGTAGTCCCTGCAACACATCACTACCTTCCGGATTAAAAGGCGATTTCCACGGATGAATGCCTTGAAAAACGCTGCGATGCGAGGGCAATGTCCAAGGGGCTTGGGCGTAGGCGTGTTTATAAACGTAGGAGCTTCGCGCCAGAACATCCAAATGAGGAGTCAATTTTGATTTGGGATTAATAGCGCCAACTCGGTCAGCTCGTAAAGTGTCAATCGAGATGAGCACCAAGTTGCAGCTCGGACAAGGTGGAATACGATCGCTGCCACTGCCACTGAATGTCGCTAAGGCACTAAAAGGTATCATCAGCAGAAAAATAATGATGAGCATTAATTAATTGTGCCGCCACTGTAGGCTCCAGCGCCTATTACACTGCCATTAACAGTTAATGTGCCACCGGTTCGAGTGATCGAAGTTCCAGCAGAAAGCGTGAGACTCTTTAATGTCAAATTGAAACCGGCCATACTGATGCTGCCACTCGTGACCGAGGTGCTTTGACCGACGTTGTTCCATGAAACATTGGTGGCCAGAGTGATATAAGTCCCACCTGTTTTATTAACTACAACATTGCCAGTCGGATACGAACCTGCCGTAATCGTTACTGTCGTCGAAGCCGCACCATTCATCGTAACCGCAGCAGTTCCGCCAATCGCACCAGCAGTGGTATTAGTCGTCACATTGCCAGCGACAGCCAAAGTGCCGTTGTTAACCGTCATACCGTAATTCAAAGCGTAAAGCAGTAAATTGCCTGATATATTCACTGTGCTGCCACCGAGATCATAAGTCGCCTGATTAGCTTTGAGTGTAATATTATTGTAGGTCGCAGATCCGAAAGGTATGGAAATTGTACCGCTATTGAAAGCTAAATTAATAACAAGAGTGGAACCAGTTGTGGTGAGTGTCCCAACTGAGGTAACAGAGTAAGCCCCCACTGTGATTGTTCCGCTTAAGGTCACGTTATTGGCTCCCGCAACAATCGCTAATTTCGGGTAAGCACCCGCATTGACTGTTTGGCCACCCGCACTGCCTGCCATGCTAACAAGCGCAGAACCAAGGACTGGGCCTGTGGTATTTCCAGTGACATTCCCGGACACCGAGAATGTGCCTGAATTAAAAGTGTCACCATAACCTCCGTCGCTAAAAGTCAGACTACCGCCAACTTTCATCGTACCGCTGTTGAGCGTGGTCGTGACGTTATTTGAGTTAAAAGTAACGTTATTATAAGTCGAAGTGCCAGGAGTTATGCTGCTGCTGGCTACCCAGCCGCTAGAAAAGGCGAGTATGCCGCCATTGGCAGTAAATGCTGATCCTGTGACGCTTAATACAATGCCTGCAGTGGAAACTATCGTCAGTGTTCCTGAAGTCGAGGTGAAGCTGCCACCCGAAACTGTGAACGAATTGGTGACGGACATGGCAGTTCCAGCATTGTTGCCAAGAAAGGTTCCGCCCGACTGGATCCATCCGGAAGTTCCGACAGTAAAAGTGAAAGCACCCTGGGTGATCGTTCCAGTGTAGCCAGAAAGAATCTTAATACCTTGGATGCTTACCGCTGCCGTGGTTGTCGGTGAGCAATTACTCGAACAGTTGGCATCAAAGACCGCCATGTTGCCGCTGCCTGGCGCCGCGCCGCCGGCCCAATTTCCAGCCGTACTCCAGGCGGTATTGCCACCGCCACCCATCCACGTAAACGCAAATGCCGTAACCGTTTCAGTTTGGTTAACAGACGAATACCCAGTTGCTGTCGCTGCAAATGGATAGCTTCCAATAATGCCCGATGCAAAATAAATTGATTTTAAATGAGTCCCAGAAGTCACTGTCGTGGTTGTGATAGCGCTCGTACAGCTGGAATCAGAGTAGTAGGTTAAGTTTGAAGCGGCAGTCAGATTGACCGTCAGGTTAGACGACACATTCGTCGCAACATTTGCTGCATTGTCAGTCTCTATCGTTACAACACCAGAGCAAGATTGTGTATCAATTGACTGGGCACCCGTGGTAATCTTGAGCTTAGACTGACTCTTAGAGCGAAGCATTCCCAAGTTGTAAAATCCAGCCCCGTGAGCTGGGCGGATGGCATTTAAAGTCCAAAATATTATCCCTAAAAGCAAAAAAATACCTGTGAAGAATCCACGTCTCGAAAGTCGCACTCAAAGCCCCGTTCGTTGCACATCTTAAGCTGTCGTAACATCAAATCGTAAAAACCGTCGGCCGCTAAAGTCCACTCAATTTAAAATCTTTACAGCGAGCAAGTCGCAACGCTAAAATTATAAGTCAATGTACCAACTCCACTCTTCGTTTGCAATAATATTGCTCGGTTTTCTCTTTCATGTGTAAAGCTCAACTGGTGCTCTTACTAATTAAAGCGTG